>CAZPUI010000050.1:0-14940 GCA_964589695.1 uncultured Solibacteraceae bacterium
ATCCCCTTTCGCCGCTCGCCTTGTCGGATCACGCGGCTGACCTCCGTCGCGGGCCCGCATTTTTTCGGCTAAACCCTCTTAACTACTTGCAGCACTTGGGCTTCAGCAGCTCCACGGCGGGCTCCTCCTTCCAGGTGGATCGCAGCGTCTCCAGACCTTGGACATACTCCGTTGGCGCCTTGCCCTGGGCCAGCTCCAGGGCCCTTTCCAGGTGCTTCAGGGCCTCGGGGGTGCGGTTGAGGCGTCGGAGGAACCTGGCCTTGGTTTCGTGGTTCCAGAAGGATTCGCCGGCTTTGAGGCTCTGGTCGATCCAGTCGTGGGCCTGGTCGAGGTGGATCTCCTGGGCCAGGCAGTAGGCCGCGGCCTGGAACCAGGGCACCCAGTCCGTGGGCTTGGCCTGGGCCAGGACCTCCTGGAGGTGGGTCCAGTAGATGCCCCGGGCCTCCACCTGGAGTTCGAAGCCCGAGGTCAGTCCGGCCCAGTGGAGGTCCAGGCGCCAGCGGTCGGGTCCCGCCACCGCAAGATCGTACTGGAGCCACTCCCGGTGGGGGGCCTGGACCACCGGGGTGTCGAAGCGCAGCACATCCTGGTCCGCCTTGTGGAAATAGGCGCCCCATTGCTTGGCGTTGCGGTTGAGGATCCAGGTCCACCGGTCCTTGTGGGGCAGGATGAAGAGGGCATAGGTGCCCGCCGGGACCTCCTTTCCCTGGATCTTCACGGGATGGCTCAGGGTCAGGGTGGTGGCCTCATTGGCCCCCGCCCGCCACACCTGGCCGTAGGGCACCAGCTCACCCCAGATGCCGCGCCCCTTGGCCGCCGGGCGGTGGTAGTCGAGTTTCAAGGTGCAGATGCCCAGGCCCAGGGATTGGGAGGCGGGGGGGCTTTCGCGGTAGGGCTTCAGCGCCACGCCCTGGGCCGTCAGGGAAAGGGACACGAGGGCGGGCACAAGGGGGGATAGGCGCATGGAACCTCCGGGTGCTCCTTGGATGCTGGAGGCAGGGGGAGGGGTGACTGGGGGGACTTCGTTCACGGGTCCCGGGGATTGGTTGAGGTGCCCCGGGGTCGGAGTTGCCCTCCTCTGGGCTATTCGTTCCGCAGGGCCACCAGGGGATCCACGGTGGCGGCCCTGCGGGCGGGGAACAGGGAGGACAGCAGTGCCACAAGGCCCAGGGAGGCAGCCGTCAGGCCGAAGGTGGCAGGGTCGGCGGGTGTCACGCCATAGAGCTGGCTGGTGATGGCCTGCCCGAGTCCATAGCCCCCCAGCAGGCCCAGGGCAAGGCCGGCGGCCACCATGCCCAGGCCGTCCGTGAGCACCAGCCGGAGCACATCCCAGAGCCGAGCGCCCAGGGCCATGCGCACCCCGATCTCCCGGGTCCTGAACTCCACCAGCAGGCTCATGACCCCGTAGATGCCAATGCCCGCCAGCAGCAGCGCCATGGCACTGAAGCCCGCCGCGAGCTTGATGATGATCTTGGGACCGACCTCGTTGGAGCCCAGGAGTTCTTCCCCCGACCAGACGTCCGCCAAGGCCAGGTTGGGATCCAGTTCCCGGAATGTCTTCCGGAGGGCGGGGACGGCGGCCTGGGGTCTTCCCTCCACCCGGAGGGCCAGCTGGGCGGAGAGCACCCGCCCTGCCTGGTTCCAGGGCAGGTAGATTTCGGGGTCCACGGACCGGCCCGGGGCGTACTGACGCGTCCAGCCCGCGAGACCCACCACGGTGCTCCAGGGCCCCTCGGGACCGTCCAGCGAGAGGCGCTTGCCCAGGGGGTCCTGGCCTGGCCAGTGCTTCTGGGCCAGCTTGTCGCTGACAATGCAAACCCGGTCGGCATCCTGGCGGGTGAAGGTCCGGCCCCGGAGCAGGGAGGTGCCCGTGGCCTGGAAGTAGTCCGGGCTCACCCACCGCGTCTGGGCCAGATGCCGGGCCTTGTTGGGCAGGGGCTGGCCCTCCACGTCATACCAATCGCTGCTGCCTTGGGTCTGGGGAAGGTTGGTGGTGAGGGCAGCGGCCTTCACGCCCGGAAGGCTGGCGAGCCTTTGGAGCACCTGTCCCGAAAAGGCCTGGCTGGCCTCGGGGGTGGGGTACTGACCGGGCACAAGGCGGAACTGGGCTGTGAGTAGGGAACGGGTTTCGAAACCCGTGGGCGCCTCGTTGCCCTTCCTCAGGCTGCGTACCAGCAGACCGGCGGCAACCAGGAGGCAGGAGGCCAGACCCACTTCGAAGACCACGAGCAGGCGACGCAGCCGGTGGTGCTCCCGCCCCTTGCCACCGCTCGCCCCCGCCTTGAGGGTGGCGGCGGGGTCGATGCGAGAGACCTTCCAGGCGGGCAACAGACCGAAGACCAGAACCGCCAGGAGGGTGCTGGCCAGGGACACCCCCAAGGCGCGCCCATCCAGGCTCAGGACGATGGAATCCGCGTACTGGGGCGGCAGGATGGCTGGGAAGGCCGCCATGAGTCCCTTCCCGACCAGCAGGGCACCCAGGAGTCCGAAGCACCCCAGGAGGGCGCTTTCGGCCAAGAGCTGAACCAGGAGCTGGCCCCGAGCGGCGCCCAGGGCCACCCGGGTGGCCAGTTCGCGCTGGCGGCCCAGGCCGTTGGCGAGCATCAGGCTCGCCACGTTGGTGCAGGCGATGAGCATGACGAACAGGACGACACCTTGGATCATGTACATCTGGACCGCCATCATGTCCGAGAGCTCGTCCTCCATGGCCGCGACGCGGCCTGTGCGCCCTTGCTGGTCGGCGGGGTACTGGGTCGCGAGGTGCGCCATGATCCCCTTGAGTTCCTGTTCGGCGCTGACCCGGGTGGCGTTGGGCTTGAGACGGGCGAAGGCGGCGGCATTGTGGCCATTGCGGCTCCCGAGTTCCACGGGGCTGTAGGCCATGGGGCGGAGAAGGGCCGGGTTGTCGAGCTGGAACGTGAAGGGCAGGCGGAAATCCGAACCCAGCACGCCCACAATCTCGTGGACCTCACCGTTGAGCACCAGGGTCCGCCCTAGGATGCCGGGGTCCCCGCCGAAATGGCGCTGCCAGCCGGGATGGGTCAGGATGGCCACCCGGGGGGCGCCATTCCGGTCTTCCTCCTCCCTGAAGGCCCGTCCCAGCATCGGCTTCACCCCCAGCATGGAAAGGAAGCTGGCGGACACCCGACCCATTTCCACCTGCGTCGGTTCGCCGTTTCCCGCGAGGTTGGCCATGACGGACCTGATGGCCGCCATGGATTCGAATTGGGTGCAGGCCTTCTGGATGTCCAATAAATTGGGGGCGGAGGGGTGGAACTTCCCCCGGTCGCTGCCCTTGGTGGAATCCCATTCGTAGAGGGCCACGATCCGTTCCGGTTCCCGGAATGGGAAGGCCCGAAGGAGCAGACGGTCCACCAGGGAGAAGGCCGCCGTGTTCGCCCCGATGCCCAGGGCCAAGGTCAGCACCGCGGTGAGCGTGAATCCCGGCCGCTGGGTCAGTCTGCGGAAGGCTTGCAGGAGGTGCAGGGAAATGGAGGACATGCAGGGCTCCAGGGCGGGCGGCGGAAGGGGCAGGGAGGATCGTCGGGAGATCCAGGTCCGGAATCCAGGATTCCTTGTCCGTGGACCCAAAGGGCATGCCTGAATCGTGCCATTGCATAAGTCTTTTGATGACAGTAATCGCGCAGCCGACCTGGATGCGTGTTGTGTCGATTCCGGGATGCGGCGTCCCAGGATTGGGATGGGCACCAGGGATCCCCGGCGGTGGGTCCTACCGTTCCCCTGCTCACAGTGCTCATCTCCTGGGGTGGTCTTGGCATCCGCTTTCCGGGTGAGGTTCACTGCGTTTGATAAAAAATGGCCTTGGGACCTCTTCCTAGGAAAAACTGGCCCTCGGTCAGCACTCCAAAATTGTCGTGGTCCTGCACTTGCATTCCCCCGTCCACCGGGAGTCGTGTTGCCTTTTAAAGGGAAGTCGTGGCTTGGCCCTGCGGGTGTCCTGGGGGTTCACCTCGTGGGGAGCGCCGCGCTGGGGGGGCTGGCATGGCATGCCCATGCCCACCTTCGAAAAGCCGAGACCATCACCGTGAACGTGAGGAATGAGGCCCGTTTTGCGCTGTTCTCACCGGACGGCTCGCGGCTCATTGTGGCAACCCCAGGTGCCATCCAAATCCACCACACCCGGTCCGGAGCCCTGGAAAAGTCGATCCCCTTCGTGGAAACCCTCGATGCGCTTCTTTGGCGCCAGCTTCATCGCGTCAGCCCCCGTGCCCAGCCACCCGATCAGAACCTTTTCTCTGGACAGGTTCTGTCCATGGTGCTTTCAGAGGACGGCTCGGAGCTCTTTGTTCTGACGTCCTACACCTGGGGGGAGACCCGGTTCGATGGCACCCACACCCTCCTGCTTCAGATCAATCTGGCGAAGGGCACGGTCCGGATCGGGGAGGAGGTGGCTCCCCGGGCTTTTCGGGCCCAGTTCCCCTTGGGAAGTCTGGCGAATCGCCGGGATGTGCCTCTGGTGCTGGCCCCGGGAGGAACCCACCTTCTCCTGGGCCACCAAGGTGCGCTGCACGTCCTTGGGCGCGCGTCCCTGGCGGTGGAGCGGGTGCTGGACGTGGGTGGGGACATCACGTCCCTCTCCTTTGCGCCCCGGGGTGACCGTCTGGCGGTGGGGGGGACCATGCCCTGGGGAACCCTGTGGACTTGGCCCGGCCTGGAGGTGCAGTTCCCTTGGACCACCGCCTTCCCGTTCCATGACCGTGGGGCCCGCTGGCCCGTGGGTCACGGGAAACCCTGTCTGCGGTTTCCCCTTTTCCTCGATGACCACCGCATCCTGTGCGAATTCGGGGTGATGGACGCCCATGGCGGGTCCCTTGTGTACGAGGTGCCTGCGGGGTGGGAACCCGCCCATTCCTGCGTGGTGATGAGCGCCGACCGTTCCCGGGCGCTCTTTGCCTCCGGTTCCGCCCTGAGGGTGCTGGCGCTGGATCGGATGGAACCCGTGGCCAATCTTTACCTTCGGCGATCCCAGGACTGGTCTTCCCTGGATCATCCGGTCTACCGCCACGGGTCCGAGTACATCATCGGGGGATGCCTGGATCCCCACGGTACGACCCTAACGGTGCCCAGCATGTTCGAGCATGTGCTCTGGCGGCTGCCCGAGCGGCGGCGGGAGGGCGCATGGTGACCCCCGGAGGGACAGGATCCTACCGCTCGGCCATTCTGCTCGGAGCCGCGGCCTGGTGCGGTGTTCTGGGGGTGGGCTGCCTGGCGCTGTCCCTGCTCGGCTTTAACCTCGGGCTGCTGCTGGGAGGTGGGCTGGCAATCCTCGGCGTGGGGCTGGCCTGGGCCGGGGACCAGGAGACCCTGCCGCCCCTGCTCCGTGGCCTGCGTGCCCTGGGTCTGGGGCTGACGGGGCTTTGCGGTCTGTTCCTGCTGGTCAAGCCCTTCCTTGGGAACTTGACCCGGCTGGCCTTCCTGCCTGTGCCCTGCGGGTTGGCCTACCTGGTCTTCACGCAGGTTTTGCAGAAATCCGCCTGGGTCAAGAGCCCGCTGCCCACGCGGCGCTGGCTGCGCATGCTGCTTTCTGGCGGGTTCGCCCTTGGTACCTTGGCGGGTCTCATCGTGTGGGCGGTGCTTGGCGTGTTTTTCCTGGTCCTGCTTCTGGCTGCGTCCAAAGGGCGATAGGGATGAAATCGCAAGGTTTGGCTCCATCCCTTCAAATCGAATCCCGGATGGTTTCGTTGTCGCACACCAGGAGCACCTTCAGACCCAAAATCACCTTCCGCCCATGACCCGGCCCATCTCCAGAATCGGTGCGAACAAGGCTTCCGTGGCCCAGGCCTGATACGCCAGCCCCGAGGCCAGGGCGACCCCCACGGTTGGAATGGCCCACCGGGTGTGGGAGAACCTGGTGAAGATGGATGCGATCCAGGCCGCCAAACTCAGAAGGGCGGCAAGGTGGAAAATCCTGAACCAGGCCAAGAAGATGCGTGTGATCCCAGGGAGCTGATCCCCCATCCCTTCGAACATCTGTGCAAGCACGAACACTTTGCGTTCCACCGCCCAGGCTTGGTGGACGAGCAACAGGGTCGAAATCATGAGCAGCCACGAGATCAGCATCTTCAGCTGATGAACCCCTGCATCGGCACCCTGGGACTGAGGTTGCTTCTGCATGTCAGCCTCCTCGGCTGGGCTTCACCCCAGGATGGACCTGCTCCCTTAAACGAGTGTGACGGAGCTTCGGACCGGGTTGGACCACGTCGCGCCGAGCATCTCCCCGCGATTGATCATGTCGAGGGGACGTCCTTGGCGACTTCGAGCACAGATGGTTCTTTCCGGCTGGTTCCAGGCAGAGGCCCGCGGGCTGAGTTCCCGACCTGATCTTGAGGGACATGGACCGATGGGGACCCGATGCGGGGGCCCCCAGCACCAGCATCGACCATCCCATGGATCCAATGGCCAACTGGAAAGACATGCAGAACCTCCTACCGTCCTGGTTGACTGGGCTCCAATCCCCCCCAGTTCAAGGCGTTGAACAGCATCTTGAAGGTGCCGTCCGTCTGGGCGCGGTGCTGGACGCCAAAGGCGAAGAGCACCACCTTGCCCTTGCCCACTTCAAAGGCCGCAGCGCCGGTCTTCTGGGCCAGGCGGTCGCCGCCCTTCAGGTAGCCGGAGGCCAGGATGTCCCGCTCGTCCCCTGGATAGCTGGCCAGCACGGTGCGGGTCATGGTGCCCCGGGGGGGCGTGGTCTGGAGGGCGGCCTTGCCACTCAGGAAGCCCACGGCCTCCTTCGGCATGCCCCAGGTCACGGGGTGGGTGGGATCCACCTGGAGGTTCACCAGGATGCCCGGGGCGCTGAAGCCGGGGTCTTGCCCCGCGGCCAGGCTGCGGGCGGGCAGGGCCAGTTCGTCGATGGCCAGATCGCCGCTGGCCCCCAGGCACACCAGGGTGCCCCCGGCCTCCACGAAATCCCGCACGGCCTTCAGGCCCTCCTTCCCGATGCCGCCCATGTAGTCCGCGGGGAAGTCGTCGGGGGTCCGCACGCCCTCCCGCCGGGCCCGACCTTCCACGATGGCTTCCTTGCCTTGGTTGGCAAAGATCAAGACGTCGAAGTTATCCTTCAGGTTCCCGGCCTTCATGGCCTTGTTGTCCAGGCTGGTGGGCTTGAACTGGGCCTGGTCCAGCACGAACCGGGTCCAGCCCTCGTCCATGGAGGCCTGGAAGGACTTGTAGAGCCCCACCCGCACGGCCTTCTGGGTCTTCAGGGGCACGGAGGGTGAGGATGCCAGGGCCGGCAGCAGGAGCCGGTGGGCCTTGGCCAGGGCCTCGAGCCCCGGCGTGGGCTGGAGGAGGAGGGACCCCGCGGGGAAGCTGCGGCCCTTGGCCTCGAAGGCCTGGGTGGCCACCTGGGCCCTGCCCCCGGCTTTCAGGTAGGCGTTGAGCAGGGGTGTGGCCGCGTTGGAGTCCCGGCCCAGGACGTAGAGGGATCCGCTCCCTTCCAGGCCAGCAATGGGTCCATCCGCGGGCTTCACGGGGCGCAGGGTCCTGCGGGCCTGGGCGTCCAGGGTGGTCTCCTTCACCTCGACCCCCATGTGGAGGGGCAGGTTCCAGGTGGTGATGTCATAGGGCTCCAGGATGGGGCCTCCGGGTTGCACCCGAACCTCCGGGTAGCGGACGAGGCTGAAGACCTCCTTCACGAAGAGGCCGAAGGGCTGGTGGCTGGGGACGTACCAGGCCTGGTCCCCCTCGTTCCAGAGCACTTCCACCGCATGCTCCTGGAGGAGGTGCACCAGCTTCAGGGCCGTGGGGCCATCGTGCTGGCGGGCGGGGATACGCCAGAGCCGCTCGGGGGTCCCCAGGGCCAGGCTGTCCTGGGTCATCTGGATCCGGGCCTTGAGGAAGTCCTCGCGCCGGTCCGCGGCCACCTCCAGCAGGGCGTCCGACAGGGTCCGCTCGTAGTCCATGATGTCCCGCAGGCGCCAGGTGCCGCCCTTCCAGTGGTTGGGGAAGTTGGTCTGCTGCTTGTACTCGATGAGGCCCTTGCCGTTGCCCGTGAGCTCGCTGGGATGGACCTCGATGGGGGTGGCCAGGCGACAGCTGGCGGCCTCCGAAAGCAGGCCCGCGGTGTTCTTGAACCAGGCGGTGTTCTTGGTGCCCCCGGGCCAGTAGGCGTCGAAGGCGAAGCCGTAGCCCACGCCGGACTGGCCCTTCTGCTCCATGCGCCAGGCCATCATGGATCCGATGTGATCCACCTGGCGCCACAGGATGGGGTTGAGGTTGGGGCTCACGGGATTGGAGTAGGGCGGAATGAAGATGCGCGCCCCGGTGCTGCCCATCTGGTGCTCGTCCAGCCAGATCTGGGGATTCCAGGTGTGGTAGACCGCCCGGTTCATGGCCAGGCTCTCCTTCTGGGTGAGCGCGATCCAGTCCCGGTTGGTGTCATGGCCCACATACCAGTGGTAGAGCCAGGGCATGCGGCCCCCCTCGAAGGGCGTGCCCAGCTGCTTGCGGTACCAGTCCACCTCCATGTCATGGCCGTCGGGATTCAGGGAGGGCACGAGCAGCAGGATCACATTATCCAGCCGCCGCTTGGTCTCGGTATCCTGGGCCGTGGCCAGGGTGTGGGCCCATTCCAGGGACATCTGGCTGGCCCCGATCTCCGAGGCGTGGATGCCGCAGGTGACCAGCACGATGGTCTTTCCCTCCTTCACCAAGGCGTCCAGTTCCGAAGAGCTGCGACCCCGGGGATCCGCCAGCTTGCGGGCGATCGCCTGGTAGCGTGCCTTCTGCTTCAGGTTCTCGGGGCTGGAGATCACCGCCATGAGCATGTCCCGGTCCAAGGTGGTCTTCCCCAGGTTCTCCACCTGCACCCGGGGGCTCGTGCGGGCCAGCTCCTTCAGATAGGCCGAGATCTGGGTGTAGTCCGCCAGCGTGCGGTCCGCGCCCACCTTGAGCTTCAGGAAGTCCGAAGGGCTTGGCACCGTCTGGGCCTGGACCAGGGTCAGGGCAGCAAGGCTCAGCAGGCAGGGGAGGGCACGGTTCATGGGACACCTCGAAGGGATGGAGGGTCCAGTGTAGCCTCGTGTTGCGAGGCTGTGCTCATGAACGCGCAGGAAGCAGAAGCCGGTGGGAAGTGGATGCGGGCGCCAATCTGAGAGAGACAGGGCTTGCCGAGGTACAACTACTCAGGGCTTCCCCATTGTGCGGGGCGGCAAGCGGTGGTGGAAGGTGAAGTTTTTAGCGAGGCCAGAGCCGGAGCTAAGGACGGCATATTTTCGGTAGTAATTCAAGGTTCTGGTGGAGCCTTTGATAGATATTTTTTGGTGAAGTATGGGTGGTATTCAGTTGGCTGGAAAGCTTGCTTGGCAGGGTAATGCCTGGCTGCGAGAATGGCTACTGAGCGTGCGAAGGCGGTTTCATCCACGTGACCCTAGCCCAAGCAACTGGGTTCCTAAAAGTCAATTGAAATTTGATTATCGCCGTCTTGACTAGACGAAATATAGGGTCAATGACGATGCTTACCCCTTGCGTAGCCGTTCGAGTTGCTTGACAGCGTGTTCGAAACCCGGCTTTAAGTTGACGGCCGTCTGATAGGCGTTGATCGCATCTTGTTTCCGACCCTGCTTTTCGAACAGTTTTCCCAACAGCGCATGGGCAGCTGCATGGTCCGGGGCGTATCCTTCAGGCTCTTGGCTCAAGTAAGTCCTGATGTATGGTTCGGCTTTGTCAAACTGTTTGCTTGCGATCAAATCCCCGGCCACCATGAAGTTGGGGCTAAGGTTCTCTGGGCAGTTCTGCTTCGCCTGGGCGAGGACTTGGTTTGCTTCTGAAATCTTGCCTTGATAGGCCAGCAAGGCAGCTAAGTATCCATAGGAATCGACATGTTTTGGGTTCACAATGAGTGCTTTTCGGCACGTCTGTAATGCTTCTTCAATAGCTTGTGGTTTCATTCCAAGATAGAGAGTTACAAGCTCGCGGTAGGCAATAGTGCACTTCGGGTCGACACTGATGGCCTGCTTCAAGAGCGCGACAGCCTTGTCACGGTCCTTCTCGTAGATAGCGATGAGCGACTTGAATACCAGCCCCATGGCCGGATCAATAACAGAGAAGCGATCTGCAAGGGCTTTGGCATTTGATACACTACCCCCAGCAATTCCGGGTGCGGCCAGATAGAATCTTAGGAGAAGATTGTTAGCTTCTTTGGAAGATGGATTGCCTTGGGCCGCGGCCTCCAGAGCCGCTTTCATGCCTCTGGCAAGCGGGAATTGCTTGATTGGACCATTTGCTGATTTCAGGCAGGCATCAAAGGCGACCCCAAGTTGAGTCTGAAGTTCAGCATCTTGACTCGACAGCGCCACCGCTTGCTTGGCCAGTTCCAGCGCTTCTTCCTCCCGGCCAAAAGCAAGCCGAAGCCGTGACATCCACATAATTGCATACGGGTCCTGGGGCTTCATGCGATACCAGCCTTCAATGCGAGGCCTGAGCCTCTTCCACTGTCCTGCTTCACGCAGGGCGTCGAAGCCTGGTTCATTGACTTGGCTGGCGAGAGCCATGAGTGACAGTACAGCGATAGGCATGATTGACCTCTCCAGAGAAAGGCTTGATAATATCACGGATGCTCAAGCACTCGGCATCTTTTGCGCTTCTTGCTGTTCGTTCAAATACATCGGTTTTCCTGGATTAATTCGGGAAAACAGCTGCAAACCATATTCACATGTCTGTTTGAGGGGGCATGGAGTGCCTCGTTTTGTCGGTTTTTTGGCTGTGAGTCCGATCTTCCTAGGTATCCAGTCCACGATCGAGTCAGGCCGTATCGTAACTGTTTTCGTATAAATTCAGTCACATTGATTTAAGGGGAAATCATGAAAAAAAAGGTAATTTGCATTGCCATCCTGGTCGTTTTGATTCCAATCATCGCGGCTGCAATTTCAATGAGGGGGTCTCGCGGTACGCTTGTGACAATAGCCACTGCAACTCAGGATGATCTCGTATCCAAAGTTAGCGCCAATGGCAGGATACAGGCCGCCAAAAAGGTTGAAATCACAGCCAATGTCATGGGGCCTGTCACGCGTCTGTCCGTCAGGGAAGGAGACAAGGTCAAGGCCGGAGACTTCCTTCTTGAAATCGACCCTGCCAGAGCCAAGGCCGCGATGGAGGCACTCGAAGCTGCTGTGCGTCAAGCAACGAGCGACTCCGAGCAGACAAAAGCCCGCGCGAATCAGGCTAGAAACGATTATCGCCGTGCGGATGCTAACCGTCAGGCTGGGATAATTTCCAAGGCCGAATTTGAGCAATATTCTACCAATCTCGCAGCGTCGGAAGCTGCTGCCACAGCCGCCCTTCGTTATGTGGAGAGAGTTAAGGCCAACCTTTCTGAGGCAAAAGATTCATTTAGTAAGACAGTCATTAAGGCTCCAATGGATGGCGTAATTACCGCCAAACGAATCGAGCAAGGAGAAACGGCTGTCATTGGTCTGCAGAATCAACCAGGGACGGTCCTGCTAACCATTTCAGATATGAGTCAGGTTGAGACGGAATTGGATGTGGACGAGGCATCAATACCAAGTATCGCCTTGGGTCAACGCGCGCATGTCAAAATTGATGCATATCCAAGTCCGACCTTCGAAGGTGTGGTTACTGAGGTTGGTGGAAGTCCAGTCCTTAAGGGGAGTTCTAATGAATCGATTAAATTCAAAGTCAAAGTCAGGATCGCCAATCCACCCAGTACAATTAAACCGGGCCTATCGGCTCAGGCAGAGATTTTCACGGGGACCAAGGAACGGGCTCTGGCTGTACCTCTGCAGGCGCTGGTGGTTAAGGAAAGGAGCGGCGAGAAAGGACAACCTGCCAAAGAGCATGAAGGTGTATATACCGTTGTCGGCGGTGTGGCTGTCTTCCGGCCGGTCTCAACCGGGTTGGTTGGAGACCTTAAAATTGAGATAACCAATGGCCTGAAGTTGGGGGAGTCTGTAATTATTGGCCCCTTTAAAGCGCTTCGCGAATTAAAGGATGGTGACCCTGTGCGTATCGCTAAAGATTCCAAGAGCCGGAAATGAGTTTCAAGGGAAATAACCGGTGCATGAGTCAGAAGGACCTCGTCCTGCTAGCTCTCATTAGCTTAAAGAAGCACAAGCTACGAAGTTTTTTGACACTTCTTGGTATCATTATCGGTCTCATCACCATTGTTGTTGTAGTTGGCTCCATCGCTGGGCTAAATCAACTTGTTTCAACAGAATTGAGCTCCTATTCTCCTGATTCGTATGTGATACGAAAAATTGGAATTGTAGTGGGTCGAAAACAATATTTTGATGCCCTAAAGCGACCCCCTCTCACATTGCATGACTTTGACCGACTCAAAGTCGCCACATTGCCCAATACATTAAATGTGGCAGCTTCCGCGGAAACGCTCGCGGATTTGCGGCATGGGAAGCGAATAAGAAGGAGAATCTCTGTAGTTGGAGTTACAGCTCATTATAATAAAATTTTCCCCCTTAACCCTGCTTCAGGTGATTTCATCAATCAAATTGAGGAGATGGTGGGATTGCGCGTTGCAGTCATTGGGGAGGATACTCGAGCAGCGCTCTTCCCAGCTAACGATCCCATTAACAAGACAATTCTAATTCGTGGTTTGTCGTTTCGGGTTGTAGGCGTTTTGGCGAAGCAGGGAATTGGCTTGAATATTGGTCTTCCTAATGACTCGCGGGTATACATACCAATGAGTGTGTACAAACAGTGCTTTTACAGAAAAACGGATGGTGTTGAGATTGGTGTCAAGGCGCGGGGTGGGCCAGAGAATGTACAGGCTAGCCAAGATGAAATTCGGGTCTTTATGCGTAGCCTGCGTCATACCAAATTTAAGGCACCTGATCCATTCGGTCTAATCTCTCAAGAAGCTGTCTTGGATATATACAACCAGGTAACCAGTACGGCTTTTCTCGTTATGGTCCTCGTGAGTGGCATAAGCCTGACCGTCGGCGGTGTTGTGATTATGAATATTATGTTGGTGAGCGTTGCTGAAAGAACTCAGGAAATTGGACAACGGAGGGCCATAGGTGCCAGGCAACGTGATATCCGAAAGCAGTTCCTCCTCGAGGCCATCATCTTGTCAGTTCTGGGTGGTGTGATCGGCATCTTCGCGGGAGGTGTAGTCATTTTGGTGGTTCGATTGGTTGCTGACTTCCCCGCCTCGCTAACCCCCACGATTGTGATAGGTGGCTTGGCGATTTCTAGCCTGGTCGGCATCACGGCTGGCTACCTACCAGCTCGTAGGGCTTCGAACATGCGCGTCATTGATGCCCTCAGGTCGGAGTGATTCAATGGCGCGACGATCAATTTCCTTGCGAAGCATCGCACAGGAGGCAGTCCTCCAGGCCATCTCCTCCATCAGGAATCAGCGACTCCGCAGCTTCCTGACTCTGTTGGGCATCGTAATCGGCGTTGCGCCTGTGATTGCCCTGGTTAGCATCATGTCTGGGTTTAATGAAAGCGTATCGACTGCCTTTTCCAAGCTTGGGATCGCAGTTGTTCAATTTCAAAAAATCGACTCTGGCCTTAACTTGGATGAAGACGATTCCCGGTTGAGGCGCACAACCTTGACCATTCAAGATGCGGTGGCCTTGGAAAAATCTGTTCCTGCGGCAATCAGTGTCAGCCCTGAAGCGACTCATGTCTTAACAGGTGTAAACGGTACTGTTAAGAATGATGCAGGGACTGAAGCCAATAGTCCGATTATTCGTGGGGTTTGGCCATCCTACACTCAAGTTCGCAATCTGCCCATGGATGATGGAGTATTTGTTTCGGACTCCGACCTCAACCACCGAAAAAGGATCTGTGTTCTGGGGAACGATGTCACAAAGGCTTTGTATGATACTTCGGACCCAATCGGCAAAAATATCACCATTGGAACAACCCAATTCAAGGTGATCGGTACTCTGTTGCCCACTGGAACGGCACTTGCAGGCGGCTTAGATAACCAAATACTCATTCCGTTGAGTACATGGGCCGAAATGTTTCCAAGGCGTTTGTTGGATCAATCAGGTGCTCTAACCATATCTCTGAGACCCGCGAAACCAGATGACGTAAATATAATGGTTGATCAGGCCATCTCCGCACTCAGGATTCGGCACAAGTTGCGAGGAAGGACACCGAATGATTTTGCCTACGCGAGTGCTGAGTCTGAACTACAGTCTGCTCAGAGCATCATGACGAACGTCGCCGCTGGGGTGATTCTAGTTGCAGCAATGGCGCTTCTCGTAGGGGGAGTCGGTGTGATGAACATTATGCTGGTTAACGTTACTGAACGAACCCGAGAAATCGGCGTTCGAAAGGCTATGGGTGCCACCCATAGGGACATTCTCGCGCAATTTCTCGCCGAGGCAATCGCACTTACCACGGTAGGCGGTGTCCTGGGTCTCGGCTTGGGACTTGGTAGTGCGCTCATTGTTCGGCTTACCACACCACTCCCGGCTCAGGCGCCCCTTTGGTCTGCTGTACTAGGTATTTCTGTAAGCGGACTCGTAGGCCTCACCTTTGGACTTTGGCCAGCGCTACGTGCCGCCAAACAGGATCCCATTGAGGCCTTGAGATTCGAGTGAAGGCCTTCGCGAAACAGACAGCATGCAGATGAACAGATGCGCCGTCGCGCGGCTCTTCCCGCAGTGGGAAATGAGCAGAACCGCGCCAAATTGTTCGGACCCGACATAAGCATTACGCAGCCTGTCGGCTGAGCAGAGCCTGGCGGACTTCATCTGGCGTTCGACCACCGAGATTTTCAATGCGCCATCGGTGGTTTTAGAGGTCCACGAATACTTTCAATGAGACACGCAACTGCATCTAGTTCTTGTATGCCCAGCCCTCGATAATTAGTCGGCCTTGAAAAACCTTGCGAATCTAATGGTGGTGAGATTCTGCGGGAACCTTCGACTTGTTTTGTACACCAAAAAGGTAGGGATGAACCCCGCGAATCCGGTGTACCGATGA
>CAZPUI010000051.1:0-14858 GCA_964589695.1 uncultured Solibacteraceae bacterium
CACTCGTGGGGCGCCCCTGCCAGGTGGGGGTCCTGGCCTGCCGCCGGCCGGCGGCGGGCCAGGCTGAGGCCGCCGGCGCCGAATTCGTTGCACTCCTTCACGGGTCGGGCGAATTCGGCCTTCCGGAAGGGGCGCTGGAGCTTGCGCTCCATGGTGGCATCGCCCTTCGGCACCTCCGCCCCGCAGGTCTCGATGCTGTCCTCGGTGTGGCTCTTGGAGCTCCCCGTGGCTCCACCCACGCCATCCCGGCCCGTGCGACCCCCCACCAGGACGATGATATCCCCCGGCTCCGGCTCCTCCCGGCGCACCTGGGCCCGTGGGACGGCGCCCACCACGGCGCCGATCTCCATGCGCTTCGCCACGTAGCCCGGATCGTAGATCTCCACCACCTGGCCCGTGCACAGGCCGATCTGGTTGCCGTAGCTGGAGAAGCCCGCGGCGGCCTCGGTGGTGATCTTGCGCTGAGGCAGCTTGCCCGGCATCGTGTCCGCCACCGGCACGGTGGGGTCCCCGGAGCCCGTCACCCGCATGCTCTGGTAGACGTAGGCCCGGCCGCTCAGGGGATCCCGGTGCGCCCCCCCCGGACGGGTGCCCGCGGCTCCGAAGGGCTCGCTCGCCGTGGGGTGGTTGTGGGTCTCGTTCTGGAACATGGGCCGCCATTCTTCCTTGCCGGAGCGCGTTGCCGTGGTGTCGATCTCCACCACCAAGGAACAGGCATTGATCTCGCTGGTGACCTCCTGGTCGTCCAGCTTCCCGATCCGCCGGAAATGCCGGGCGGGCAGGAGCGCGATGTCCATCAGGCACTCGGGCTTCTCGGGAAGGCGCGGGCCGAAGACCTCCGCCCGCAGCCGCTGGTAGTCGCCATAGGTGGCCTGGGCCGTGTGGGTGAAGGGGCTGGGTTCCACCACCACTTCCGTGAGTTCCGTCAGGAAGGTGGTGTGGCGGCAGTGGTCGGACCAGTAGGTGTCCAGCATGCGGAGTTCCGTCTCCGTGGGGTCGCGGTGCTCCTCGTCCCGGAAGTAGGCCTGGGTGTGCTTCAGGTCCGCCAGGGTCATGGCCATGCCGTGGTCCGCCTGGAGGCGCAGCAGGCCCGCCTCGTCCGCCCCCATGAATCCCACCAGCACGGGGACATCCGCGGGGTCGGGCAGGACCGGGTTCAGGGTGGCGGGTTTCCGGGGGGAAGCCTCCCGGCTGTCCACGGGGTTCACCAGGTAGGCCTTGGCCCGGGCCAGGTCCTCCGGGCTGAGGTCGCCTTGGAAGACGAACACCTTGGCGCAGGCCACCGTGGGGCGGGCGCCGTGGGATAGCACTTGCAAGCACTGGGCGGCGCTGTCCGCCCGCTGGTCGTACTGGCCCGGGAGGTATTCCACCGCCAGGGCGGTCTCCCCGGGGCCCAGGGGCAGATCCTCCTCGAAGACCACGTCCACGGGGGGTTCCGCGAACACCGTCCAGCGGGCGGCCTCCAGGTCACCGTCCGTGAGGCCTTCCACGTCGTAGCGGATCACCAGCCGCAGTCCGGTCAGGGCCTGAAGCCCCAGGTTCTCCCGAAGGTCGTGCCTCAGATGGCGCGCCTCCACGGCGAATTCGGGCTTCTTTTCCACAAAGAGACGGCGGATATGGGCCATGGATGCATCCCTTCAATCGAGAACGGCCGCCGGGGCGGAGCCTGGTTCCAAATCCATGATAGCCGGGGCGGGGGAAGGGGCCTCGGGCGGGATGGGGCGCTTGGACAGGCTGGGCATCCCGTGCTGGGAGTGGACATGCGGAAAATCCCCACCTCGGGACCGGTGCGGGACTGGTTTGCTTCGGCCCAGGGCACCTGGAGCATTGGTGCCATGTTCACCAAGGGACAGGAAGTGCCCTTCACGCTTAAGGAATCCGTGGTCAAAAGCTACGACGCCCTGCTCCTTGTGGATCGGACCACCGCGGCCGAACCCGTGGGGGGGGGCAAGGCTCCAGCCAAAGCGAGTGGTAACCCCGTGAGGATGGAGCCCGCGAAGGGGTTCTCGAACCTTGATCTGGAGGCTGTGGAAGGATGGTCGCTCCCCAAGAGCCAGGACTACCAGGCCACCCACTGTCAGGAGGGTGCCCAGGCGGGCTTGGCCTGTCTTCAGGTTGTCTACAAGGGAGCATCCGACAATGAAAACGCTTGGCATAGTGTCATGCAGGCTGTGGATGCTACCCCCTACCGGCGCAAGAAGGTGCGTCTCACGGGCTGGGTGCGCACGAATGGCGTGGAGAAGGGAATGGCCGGGTTGTGGATGCGGGTGGACCGCCCCAACGGGCAGCCCGGCTTCTTCGACAACATGGCCAATCGGTCCATCAACGCCACCAATTGGACGAAGGCCGTCATCGAAGGAGAGGTGGCGTCGGATGCGACGGTCCTGAACATCGGCGGCCTGGTGGTGGGGCCACGCACCGTCTGGTTTGACTCTGTGAGTGTGGAGGTGCTGTAGCCAGGTCCTTCCAGGTCATGATGGAATCCCCCGGAGTCCGCCATGCCTCGATCCTTCCTGCCCTGGCTCCTTCCCTTGATGCTTTCCGCCCAGGTGCCGGAATCCGTGGGACCCAAGCCCGGGGGGCGTCTGGTGCTGCCGGTGAACCAGGAGGTGACCCCGGCGGGGATTCAGGTTGTGTTGCCAGGGCTGCGCCCCCAGATGCTGGCCCTGAGCCCCGATGGACGCCTGGCCCTGACCTCGGGGAAGACGGCGGAATTGGTGGGGGTGGACCCTGAGACGGGCCAGATCCGCCAGCGGGTGGCCTTCCCGGCGGAGGCCCAGGCCGTGCCCGATCCCGTTTCCCCCCAGATCCTGGCCCCGGACACCCAGGCCCTGGGGAGCTACACGGGGCTGGTCTTCAGCCCCGACGGGCGCTGGGTGGTGCTCTCCAATGTCCAGGGGAGCCTGAAGGTCTTCAGGGTGGAGGGCCAGGAGGTGTTCCCCTCCCACACCCTGGCCCTGCCCCCGGCCCAGGCGCCCCAGCGCAAGGCTGAGATCCCCGCGGGTCTGGCCTTCAGCCGGGATGGCAAACGGCTCTATGTCGCCCTCAACCTCGGCAATGGCCTGGCGGAACTGGCCTGGCCCTCGGGCCAATTGCTGCGCCGATTCGAGGTGGGGGTGGCCCCCTACGATGTGGCCCTGGTGGGGATGAAGGCCTACGTGAGCAACTGGGGGGGGCGTCGCCCGGGGCCCGGGGACAGCGTGGGTCCTGCGGGACGGGGCACCTTGGTGCGGGTGGACGACCGGGGCATCGCTTCGGAAGGCAGCGTGTCCGTGGTGGACCTGGAGAAGGGAATCCTGAAGACCGAACTCCTCACGGGGCGCCTGGCCTCGGCCCTGGCGGTGCACCCTAAGGGGCGGTACCTGGTGTGCGCCAATGCGGGGGATGACACCCTGTCGGTGATCGATACGCGTTCCGACACCCTGGTGGAAACCATCTGGGCCCGCTCCGGCCCCTCCGATCCCTATGGTGCCTCCCCCAATGCCCTGGCCTTTGCTCCGGATGGTCGGACCCTCTACGTGGCCAACGGTACCCAGAACGCCGTGGCGGTGGTGGCCTTCGACCCCAAGGATCGGGAATCCCGGATCCAGGGGCTGATCCCCGTGGGCTGGTTTCCAGGGGCCCTGGCCCTGCGGGGGCGCACCCTTCTGGTGGCCAATGTGAAGGGCCTCGCCCTGAAGGAAGGGCCGAAGGGCGGCTTCAATTCCCATCAGTACACCGGGTCCCTGACCCTGGTGGACCTGCCTGGACCCAAGGAACTGCCACGGCTCACGGCCCAGGTGGGGCTGAACCTTCGCCAGGCGCGGATCCGGGAGGCCTTCCTGCCCCCTCGGCCCCACCAGCCTCCCCGGCCCGTGCCCGAGCGCATCGGGGAACCCAGTCCCATCCAGCACATCGTCTATGTCATCAAGGAGAACCGCACCTACGACCAGGTCCTGGGGGCCCTGGGCAAGGGCAATGGGGATCCCCGGCTCTGCATCTTCGGGGAGGAGGTCACCCCCAACCAGCACAAGCTGGCCCGGGAGTTCGTGCTGCTGGACAACACCTGCTGCAGCGGCATCCTCAGCGCCGACGGCCACCAGTGGAGCACCACCGCCTTCGGCAACGACTACCTGGAGCGCTCCTTCGCCGGCTGGCCCCGGAGCTACCCCGATGGTCTGGCGGAGGAGGAGCAGGATGCCCTGGCCTATGCCCCCTCGGGTTTCATCTGGGACCGCGTCCTGGCGGCGGGGAAGTCCCTGCGGGTCTTCGGCGAATTCACGGCCACCCAGGTGACTTGGGCCGATGGGCGAAAGGGCACCCCCAGCTGGATGGATTGCTGGAAGGCCCTGCAGGGGAAGACCGGGGAGGTGGTCGTGCGGGCCGAACCCTCCGTGCCGCCCCTGGGGCCCCATCTGGTGCGCCATGCACCGGGCTGGGCGGCCCAGGTGCCGGATCAGTGGCGGGCCGAGGTCTTTCTCCAGGAACTGGCGAAGTTCGAAGCCCAGGGCACCTTCCCCAACCTGGTGATCCTCTACCTGCCCAACGATCATACCTCCGGCACCGCGGTGGGCTTTCCCACTCCCGCGGCTTCGGTGGCGGACAACGACCTGGCCTTCGGGCGGGTGGTGGAGGCCCTGAGCCGTTCCAGTTTCTGGAAGTCCATGGTGGTCATGGCCATCGAGGACGATCCCCAGGCGGGCTGGGACCACGTCACGGGCTACCGCACCACGGCCTATGTGGCCGGTCCCTATGTGAAGCGCGGTGCGGTGGTGAGCGAGCCCTACAACACCACCAGCCTGCTCCGCACCATGGAACAGATCCTGGGGCTGCGGCCCATGAATGCCTTCGATGCCAGTGCGACCCCCATGGGTGCCTGCTTCACGGAGACCCCCGACTTCCGTCCCTTCCAGTCCGTGCCCAATAGGGTGCCCCTGGACCAGATGAACCCCGACCCCAAGGCCCTGAAGGATCCCCTCCTCCGATCCCAGTCCCTGCAGTCCTCGCGGCTGGACCTGCGGCGGGTGGATGCCTGCCCCGAGGATGTGCTGAACCGCATCCTGTGGCATGCCCAGAAGGGCAGTTCGGCACCCTATCCCCTGTGGGCCATCACCCGGACCGAGTACGACGACTGAGGTTCAAGGCAGCGATATACTTTCGCCATGCCGAAAACACCCCTTTCCCGAGCCAAGGCCCTCGCCTCCGCGTGGCTGCCCTTCCGGCGGAAGCGCCGGGATCGGGTGGCCCCGGAACCCCTGCCCTGCATCCCCGTGAAGGCCGGTGCCATCACCACCCTGGAGGGGCCCCGGGCCTTCCGGGAGGAGCTTCTGCGCCGCATCGCCGCGGCCCAGGAACGGATCCTCATGGCCTCCCTCTACCTGCAGGACGATGGGGCGGGTCGGGAAGTGCTGGAGGCCCTCTACGCCGCCAAGGCCCGCAGGCCCTCCCTGGAGGTGGCCGTGTACGTAGACTGGCACCGGGCCCAGCGGGGTCTGGTGGGGAAGGCCAAGAGCGTGGGGAACGTGGCCCTCTACCGGGAGATGGCCCAGCGCCACGGCCCCGGGGTTCAGGTCTACGGCGTGCCCGTGCAGACCCGGGAGATCATGGGGGTCCTGCACCTCAAGGGCTTCGTGCTGGACGATGCCGTGGTCTACAGCGGGGCCAGCCTCAACGATGTCTACCTTCAACAGGCCGAGCGGTACCGCCTGGATCGCTACCACGTGCTGGAGGACCGCCACCTGGCGGACTGCATGGCCGAATTCCTGCACCACGAGCTGTGGACCCGGGGGGCCGTGTGCGACCTGGGTCAGCCCGAGTTGCCCCCCACCAAAGGCATTCGTCGGGAGATCGGCCATACCCGTCGGGGACTGAAGGAGGCCAGCTATGCCTTCGCCGCCGGTACCATCCGGTCCGGGGAGGTGGGGGTCACACCTTTGGTGGGGCTGGGAACCCGTGGGAACCAGCTCAATGCCACGATCCTTGCCCTCATCGAGGGCGCCCGGTCGCACCTGGTGATCTTCACGCCCTATTTCAACCTCCCCTCACCCCTCCGGCGGGCCCTGGTGGGGCGGCTCAAGGCGGGGGTCAAGGTCACCCTGGTGATCGGGGACAAGCCGGCCAATGATTTCTACATCCCCCCCAGCGAGCCCTTCAAGGTGATCGGCATCCTGCCCTACCTCTACGAGGGCAACCTGAGGCGCTTCTGCCAGCGCCAGCAGGCGGCCATGGACGCGGGCCTGCTGATCATCCACCTCTGGCGGGATGGGGACAACACCTACCACCTCAAAGGCATGCGGGTGGACGATCACCTCTCCCTGTTCACGGGCAGCAACCTCAACCCCCGGGCCTGGCGCTTGGACCTGGAGAATGGACTGCTGGTGTCGGATCCCCAGGGACTGCTCAAGGCGCAGAGCGAGGCGGAGATGGTCCGCCTGTTGGCCCATGCCACGCGGCTGCGGAGCTACAAGGACCTGCAGACCATGGCGGACTATCCGCCCTCCGCCCAGAAGGTGCTCAAGCGCTTCACCCGGGTGCGTCTGGACCGGCTGGTCAATAAGGTGATTTGAACAAATTTCTGACCTCCTGGCCCAGCCCGTTCGGTGAGATCGACGCCAATTTGAAAAATCGAAATTCAGCGCGGCTACCTGCCGGAACCCAAGAGCGGGTTAAACACGGAGATGCCACGCATGCGTGGCATGAGGGCACGGAGAAAGAACCCAGGTTTGGGGGTTCCGGCTTCCTGGCCTGGTTCCAGCAGGGGCGGAGCCGGGGAGCACACAAGCGTTCTCAAAGGCTCCGCCCCTGCTGGAACGCGCGCGGCCCTGCCGCACGCCCCGCGCACGCGGGCAGGCCGGGAAGCCTTGTGGCGAGGGTGCCATGACAAGTAATTGCGTCCTGTGCTGCCGGGTTGGGGAAGTCTCTGGGACCTGACGTGATGTCTCCGTGCACTCTCCGTGTCCTCTGTGTTCTCCGTGTTTTAATTCTTGAAATAGTTTATGTTGCCATGGCGTTTCAATCCGTTTGTCGCGCAGAAACAAGAAACTGGTGTTTTGTATTGGGCGATCCCTATTGAGCACGAGTCCGTGTTAGGCAGGCCCGCAGCCGTGTGGCGCCCTCCTCCAGCAGGGCGTCGGTCTTGGCGAAGCAGAAGCGGATGAGGCGACGGGCCAAGGGCGAGGTGCAGAAGGGCGAGAGGGGGATGGCGGCCACGCCCCCTTCCTTCACCAGCCAATGGCAGAAGGCCAAGTCCGGCAGTTCACTCAGGGCCCCGTAGTCCACCACCTGGAAGTAGGCGCCCGCCACGGGAAGGGGTTGGAAGCCGGTGCCCTCCAGCAGGTGGCGGAAGCGGTCCCGCTTGGCCTGGTAGAAGGCGGGCAGCTCCGCCAGGTGGCCCTGGTCGTCCTGGAGGAGTTCCGCCAGGGCGCACTGGGCGGGGTGGAAGGTGCAGAAGGTGAGGAACTGGTGGACCTTGCGGAACTCCGCCATGAGGGGGGCCGGGGCCGCGGCGTAGCCCACCTTCCAGCCCGTGCAGTGGAAGCTCTTGCCGAAGCTGCCCAAGGCCACGCTGCGCTCCCGCAGCTCGGCGTGACTCCGGGGGCCCCGGTGGGGTCTGCCATCGAAGACGATGTGCTCGTACACCTCGTCCGAGAGCACCAGAAGGTCCCGGTCCCGGGTGAGGGCCGCCAGGTGGTCCAGATCCGAGGCCTCCAGCATGGCCCCCGTGGGATTGTGGGGGGTGTTGACCACGATGAGTCGGGTGCGGGGGCTCAGGGCCGCCTCCACCCGGGCCCAGTCCACACTGAAGTCGGTCTCCCGCAGGGGCACATGCACGGGCAGGCCCCCCTGGAGGCGCACCGCCGGGGCGTAGCTGTCGTAGCTGGGATCCAGCAGGATCACCTCATCCCCCGGGCCCACGAAGGCAGCGATGGCTGCAAAGAGGGCCTCCGTGCCCCCGGAGGTGATGGTGACTTCGGTATCTGGGTCCACAGGGGCCCCGTCCCGGGCCTCCAACCGCGCCGCCAGGGCCTCCCGCAGGGGGAGGATGCCCATCATGGGCGCGTACTGGTTCTTCCCCTCCGCCATGGCCCGGCTCAGGGCCTCCCGCAGACGCTCGGGTCCCTCGAAATCCGGGAAGCCCTGCCCCAGGTTCACGGCCCCGTGCTGCTGGGCCAGCAGGGTCATCTCCGTGAAGATCGTGGTGCCCAGGGAGGGAAGCTTGGAGGGTCGCATTTGGAGATGGTAGCGGCTGTCCTGTCCTGAAATTGTTGGGGAGGGCTGGGATGAGTTCTGTTGGTTCGTGGGTGAGGGCTTCGATTCACCATCCCATGGGCTTTCCCTGTCTGCCTTATCCTTTTTCCCATTGTTGATTCAAATTTGTGGCCGAATGTTTAAACTATCTCTTTTCTGGAGGCCATGATGGGCCTGTCTCGATTCCGTCCCCTTTCCTTCCTCTGCTGTGCAGGGATTGTCATGCTCGGTGCCACCGGCTTGAGGGCTCAGGGGACACCAGGACTCCCCTCCCTCGTTGTCCCCACCCCGGCAGCAAAACTTCCAGGAGCTGATACGACGCAGATTCGGACCCTGGCCCACGCTTCCAAAAGACCTCCGCAGGCGCAGGTGCTTGGTCAACCCTTTAATTTGGGAGTGGTCAAGCCACAGCAGGTAGTGGCCCCCACCCCCAAGGTTCCGCGAAACGATTTTACGGGTGACGGGAAGTCGGATCTGGTGTGGCGGCACGCTTCAAGCGGTGGGGTCTATGTCATGCCAATGGTGGGCTTGGTGCCACAGCCCGGGGCTGTAGCCTGGACCGAGCCCGATCCCGAGTGGCGGATCGTGGGAAGTGGGGACCTGGATGGGGATCGCAAGGCCGACCTCATCTGGTGGCAACGCACCACGGGCATGGTGTACGGGATGCTGATGGATGGTGGGGTGGTGAAAGGTGGGGGCGTGGTCCACGTGGAACCCGACACCTCCTGGCAGATCCAGGCAGTGGCGGACTTCAATGGCGATGGCAACTCGGACCTGCTCTGGCGGAACACCACCTCCGGCATGGTCTACGTCATGCCCATGATCGGCCTTCAGCAGCAAGCTGGGGCCGTGGTCTGGACCGAACCCGACCCGACCTGGACGATCCAAGGAACAGGAGATTTCGATGGGGATGCCTGTGCGGACCTCCTGTGGCGCAACACTGGCACGGGGATGCTTTACCTCATGAAGATGAATGGTCCTCAAATCCGGGCCGGGGCGGTGCTCTATACCGAACCAGATACCGCTTGGGTACCCGTGGCACTGCTTGACTTCAACGGGGATGGGACCACCGACCTGCTGTGGCGACACACCTCCAGTGGCCAGGTCTACGCCATGCCTATTCTGGCGGCCATGGTCCAACCAGGGGAAATCATCTGGACGGAGCCCGATGCGAACTGGCTAACCATGGCCACCGGAGACTACGACGGAGACGGTCGGGACGACCTGGTCTGGTGGAACCGTACTTCAGGGGTGGTGTACCAGATGCAGTTGAACGGCCCAGCGATCAAGGATGCTGCCGTGGTCTGGACAGAACCGGACACGACTTGGTTGCTCCAGGCGGGTGGGACCCTTGCACAGCCCAACCTGGCCCCCACCAACGTCCAGATCCAAGGGCCCGCCTCGGTGGTGCAGAACCACACTGCGACCTATGTGCTCAGCGCAAGCGATCCTGAGGGTTCGTCCATCACCTTCTCGAAAAAATTCGAGACAGATCCCTATACGATTGTTGGCAATGTGCTGACCTTCACCCCTCTTGCTGTGGGTGACGCTGTAATTGCTGTGATTGCAAAGGATGGCGCCAGTCAAACCACCGAACAAACCCGGAAGGTGGAGGTGTCCGCCAACCGAGCCCCCGTGATGACCTTGCCGGGCACCATCACCATGGATGCCGCGACCGAGAAGACCCAGAACCTTGGGCCCGATCGCGATGCCGATGACGATCCTGTGACCTATACCAGTGCCGATATGCCGGTCTTTGCGACGATCCTGGGCAACCAGCTCAACATCAAGCCTGCCAAGGCCGATGGCGGCCAGTCCTATCATTTTACGGTCACGGGCGCGGATGGCTTTGGTGGCACCACCAGCACCGCCGTCACCCTGGTGGTCAATCCGGCTGCCATTGTCTTCAGTGTTACCAACGTAACCCAGCCCACTGTGGCGGTTGCTGGTCGGACTTACCCCAACGACGGCAAGCCCCGTGCCATCTCCACAGACGCGTTCAACAACCGCTTCACGGCCAGCTGTGACTACCCTGTCACCCCTACGGATGAGCTGACGTGGTCCTTTATCTATAAGGGCACCACCATTCAAGAAAAAACGACCATGGGCGCCAATGGCGCAACCCTGGGTGTCTTTGTCGAATTCAACCCCATCACCATCCCGCTGATAGATCTCGGGACCAGTCCCGCTTTCAGCGTGCAGGTCGCAGACACGAAGGGTAACCTCGCCAGGAGCAATGTTTTTGTTCTGACGCCCACCGCCCCGAACTTCCCCTGGGTCACTTCGGTGAGATTGAACGATGTCCGGGGTTTGCGCTATTTCAACGGTTCACCCTGGGCCCTGCAGCCCATTTGGAACGCTCCCGCCTCAGCTGCCGAGCTGGTATGGCCGAAGCAGAACATTGATGTCGTTCTGACCGCCACCGACAACGGCACCGGTGGCACGGGTTTGACCCCCTTCACCTTTAGCAATCCCCGTGCGCTGACGGGCGTCGCCGTGGCCCTCATGGGTGAAATTAGCGTTAAGAAACTCACCGATACCACCGCCAACTTGATCTACTCTCCTTCCAAGGCTGATATTGGGTCGATCCCATACTTCCTGGTGGATGTCACGAACGCTGCCGGTCTGAAGACCACCTATCGCGTGAGTGGGCTGGCGGCTGCGACGGGCTTCGTTACAGCCCAGTACACCGGTGCCACGATGGATCAAACCCAGGGGACGGTTGCCGATGCGGGCAAGCTCCTTAGGGCCCCCCGTGCGAACGTAGCTCCGAATATCTACCCCGTACCTTCCGCTGGGCCAGCCAATGTGGCAGCTGAAGAGGGCGCTCCTCCCTACAAGGTTGTTGTGGGGGTGCACATGACCGTTTCCGATAATGATTTCTTTCCGGGCGCAAACCTAGATTTCACAGATGTGCTCGGTGTGCTTCCCCCCTACTTCGCTGGCCCTGGCACCAAGTCGTATGCAAGTGGCTACCTGAATAACCCCGTGCTCACCGATGTCAACAACGAGGGCGTGGACACCTATGAGGTTTCCTTCACGCGCACCCCCTACACCCTGACCTGGAATCCCACCCACGCCAACGTGCGCAAGGAACTCAAATTCACGGTCAAGGCTGGTGATCTTTATGACGCCGTGTCGCCCACCGGCCTGAGTTGGACCACCCAGGTTTCCGCGATGACCACCGGTTTCAAGCTGGACACTGTGGTGAATGGCACCATACCCACCCAGACCCCCTTCAATATTCCTGGGGTTGACGCTCGGGTGATCAAGGTCTGGCCCATCCGCACCAAGGGAACCCAGGGTACCCTCGCCAGTCCTGCCGCCCCCTATGGCACCAACTTGGTCTATGGCCTGACGGGCCCCTCGGAGTTCGGTGTGACAGCGGCTGCTACCAATGGCATCTTCACGACCCCGTCCACGAATCCCTCCACGGCCGGGGTCACGCGTGCATATTTCCGCACCTACGGTTTAATGCAGGATAACGATGGCACGAATCCTGGCCCCACCGCCAATGTGGTGCCCTACGGCTACTACATGACCAAGGTTGACGACACTCGCGCGGGGATTCGCTACGCAGACATCAACAACCGCTTCTTCTTCAGCAATGTGACGGATGGATTAGACCTATCCAAGACCTACATCGGTCGCGATACAGTCGGCGCCACCCCCGCCGCTGCTGCTGCGGGATCCAACCTGCGTATCGCCACCCTGAACGGTCTATTCACCTGGGACGTCAAGCACAGCGCCCTGCAATTCACCAATGTGAACCTGAATGCGGGCAATGTGTTCCTGAATGTCAATGACGGCGCAGTGGCGGGTGGCTCCAATGTGCTGAAGACCACCAACCTCCGACTTCCCTTCCCTGGCGTGCACGACCTGATCCAGAACATCGTGGATCCGGCTCCGACCACGTTCCCGCTGCTCGATGGTGCGAGGGGAACGTCCAACGGCGCCCTGGTGGTCGACTTTGCGGGTCGCCAGCCCAATGTCGCAAACGAGAGGGTCATCATCACCCAGTTGGCCCCCAAGATCCTGACTGTGGGTGCCCACACCGTTCAGGCGATGGCTCTGACGAGGTTCATCAACCCCAGCCGTGCACCTCTGCCGGTCCTGGCCCCTGGCACCACGGACTACCTGAACACCGACGCAACTGCCAGCACCGCACCCGAAGCCACCTGGTTCCTGAATCTTAAGCGTTCGTCCTACTTCGCCGCCATTCCAGGCACCGCCGGCGCCAGTACCGTTCCTGCCAGCTACGCTCCTGCCGCGACCTACAACGAAAACTTCAGTATCTACCAGGCCCAGTCTCCGGCCGCCGGGTTCCAGAAGAACGCTCCGATCCTCTTCCACTTCCAGAACTTGGTGAATGGTGGAACGGACACAGCCAGTGCCCCCATCACCACCGGCACGGATATCAACCTGGGGCTCGTGACCTTCGGCAACCCTTTCAACACCGGCACCACCGTGGCCGAGTACTTCGCTCAGGCGAGCGTGACGGTCAGTGATGGCGCCGCCGCTGCGACCTTTTCTGCCAATGCAGCTGACAATGGCACCTATGCCCGCGTCGGCTCCGTGACCGCCACCCAGGCCACTGCCGATACGGCCGATGCCCCTGGCATCACCCCCGTGACGGGCGTGACCTTCCAGTACACCGTGGCTCCCGTGGCTCCGGACACCACCGTGACGGTGAAGACGGTTGACGTCACCAACCGCCTGACTGCCACCACGGTGACCCATGCGCTTGCCATCGCTTACGGCCAGGGCACGGCTGCCAATGGCACCGCCGCCTTCACCCTGAAGTGGACGGCTCCTGACAATTACAGTGGTGCTGACGTTGAAGTGTGGAAGTACACCGGTGTTGCCACCGTGCCTACCCTGGTGACGACCTTCACCACGGGCGGAAGCAGCATCCTCATCCCCACCAGGATGTTGCCGGCGGGTTCCTCCTACTTCTTCCGCATCCGCGGCTACTACATGCCTGGCGTGAACTTCAACACGACTCCGCTCAAGCGCGTCTTCCCGATGCACTATGCTGACTTCGTGACCCAGGCAGTTCAGATGATTTAATATAGGGATGTCCCTGCTTTCTGTGAAAAGAACGGCCCTTGGGGGCCGTTCTTTTGGTAGATAAAAAATGCAATGCTATTGGGTGAAGGATCCTTGCTCTTTGCTCGTTTTGGCTAGTGCAGCGGTAGGCTCAAACGCTAGCCGTGGTGCTGTTATTATTGCGAAAGCTGGGTATACTTTTTACCGCTCGTTCTGATTGCAAAGTGCTTGGCCTTCTCCAAGCGCTCCGACGACCGCGCCAGGAATTTAGCCTCTGAATAAAGGCCCTCCTTCGCACAGTATTCCTGGAGGGTGCGCAGGTGGTGCAGGGGATCCACCTGGGCGGCCCAGCAGAGCTTGGCCAGGCATGGGGGGCAGAGCCAGAAGGGGAGGCGGTCCCCTTCGTCCAGGCTGTTGCTGCCGCACATCAGGCATTCGAAGGCGGTGCAGTGCAGGAAACCGAACATGTGGCAGGTCTCGTGGACGGCGGTGGCGAGGGCCCGGCGGAGGCAGGTACGAAAGACCTCCGGGCCCCCCCCGGGGTCCCCCAGGCGGGCCAGGGACCAGACCCCCACCCGTTCCTCCAGGGAGGCTTGGCCGAAGACGAAATTCCAGCCCGCGCCCGCCCACAGGTCCGTGGCCGTGAGGCCGATGCGGGCGGCGGCATCCGCGGGCAGGGTGGGCAGAAGGATCTCGTCCAGGATGTGGGGGGCCAGGAACTGGACGCGGCCGGTGCTGGGGGCCCGGCGCAGCGCCTCCGGAGGAATTTCCGTGGCCGGCAGTGGCTTCTGGCAGACCACGGGAAGCCCCAGGTAGATCGCCATCCCTTCCACCGTCTTGTCGAGGATCCGCTGCTGGGCCTCGGTGAAGTCGCCAATGGGCTGGACGTAGACCTTGGACCGGGGAGGCCGAGGCAGGGGGGGCTCGCTGGCGCGGTACTGGCGGAAGGACTGGCCCGATTCCCGATGGGTCGCAAGCCAGTCCCCCGGCGCTGGGGGACCCAGCCGACGATGGAGGGGGCGCAGGGTGACGATCATGGCCTCCATGTCCTTCACCGAAGGGACCTGGGCCGCCAGGCCGCCCGCCAGGAGGAGCAGGTAGGCGAGGAGACGCGTGCAGTGGCTCATGGCTCAAGCTCTTGGCAGTGGTACCGCGTCAGGCTGCGGGAGGGGATGGGGATCGGGTCATTCCAGGTCCATTCCGTGGCGGTGGGGATGAATTCGTGCTGGGTGATGCTCCGGGGCTGGAGTCCCTGGACGCGCAGGAGGAGGTAGCGCCGCCCAGGCACCAACCCACCCACCCGGACGGTGGCCCTCATGAACCCGGGTTGGCGGGGTTCATCCGGTCGGTCCAGGGTCAGGGAGACGGGCTGGGGCGGTGGGGGGACGGGTCCCAGGATGGCCAGGCCATAAGGTGTGCCTTCGGGAAGGCAGCCCCCGGCGAAGAGGGGGGCGCTGCAGGTTCGGCGGGTTGCCCCCCCTTTTGCCGCGGGCCCGACCGCCCATGTGCGGTGGGGCACGGGGGTGGGGTCAGGGCGTGCGGCGCCGCGGGGCCTCCCTCCCCTGGTTGCCGAGGCGCGCGGG
>CAZPUI010000052.1:0-14467 GCA_964589695.1 uncultured Solibacteraceae bacterium
GGATTGGCCTTGAGGAAGGCCATGACATCCTCGTAGCGGCTCGTTTCGGCGAACTGGGTGGCCTCAGGACGGGTGAGGGGCCCTTTGACTCCCTTCGGTTTCGGGGTCTGGGCGGAGACCCCCAGGGCCATCAGGCAGGCGCCCACAACGAGGGCTCGAAACCTTGAGGCAAAGCCGGTCGCAGGCGTCATGGCCAAGGTCCTCCATCAAGAAAGGGGCGCGAGGGTGCCTGGACGAGTGTATCAATATACGAGGCTTCTGGCGCTATTCCAGGTGCTCCTGGATGGTCCGCAGTTCCCTGAGGTCCACCCCCCCACGCAAGGAGGCGCGGAGGGTGACGTGGAGGGAGGTGCGGCCGAGGGAAAGGCTCAAGGGAATCCGCACCTCGAGCCTCTCGGGCAAGGGGGCAGGCTGGCTCAGCAGCTTTTGACCCTCCACCAGGAGTTCCAGGCTTCCACCGCGATCCGGGCCCAGGTCCACCTGCAGGGTGACTTCCGAATCGTCATAGACCACGAGGGTGCAGCCCAGGTGGGTGCACCCCTTGCGGAAGGGCAGGTCCTTGGGGCTCCGGGCGAGGGTGCCATCGCCCGTGGTGCTGTGTTCCCAGGCGCTCACGGCGTCCCCCGCCCGAAGCACATCCACCACCCTCCGGGCCTGGGCCGAAAGGCTTGGGCCGCAGATCAGGGCCAACGAAAGGCCAAGGGAAGGGGCAATGCGCATCCAGCCGAACCTCCAGGGGCCAGCATAGAAGGGGCAGCGGAGCCAAGCTACATCGACTCGTCGGCGGTGGGGCCGTACACCCCGGGCACGGGCACCTCCAGGAGGCGCAGGTAGACTCCAAGCTGTGCGCGGTGATGGATTAGGTGGCTTAGAGCCTATCCGAAAATAATCCGGGACCGCGGCGGAGGTCAGCCGGGATGCACCGCTAGGAAGGGCCCGCAGGGCGATGTTGTTCATCGCTCAAGGGCCCTGACAACGCGGGGCGCCCGGTTGGCCCCGCCCCTTCGGGCTGGGGGTGGCGGGCTTCGTCATGCTGCGTTAGGCGACTTGTCGGTAGTCCCGCTACCGCCTGCGTCGCCTGCCTTGCCTGACTCGCCCGGCACCCCCAGCGCGGTCCCGGCTTATTTACGGATAGGCTCTTGGCACGAAGGTTCGCACCACGGAGGATTTGGGGGAGGAAAAGAAGACCTTGGGCCCTGCCCGCAGGGTCCAGGACTGGGAGAAGGCCTCGTCCGTGGCGGCAGCCAGGCTCTTCCGGGCCGCGACCACGTGCTCATCGAAGCGCGCCAGCGCCTCTTCCCTTGAGGCAACCTGCGGGGTTGTGGGGTTTCCCGCGGCGAAGTCCAGTTCGGCGGTTTCCAGGGTGAGGCTCATCCAGGTCGGAAGGTTCACAAGGTGGCTCACCAGCTGCTGGAGCGTCTGGCTCTTGGAATGGGGTCGGAATTCCAGCTTCCCTTCGGGGAAGGCCTCCAGCAGGCGTCGGGTGGACGCCATCTCCTGGTCAAACTCAGGGAGCAGCAGCGCACGTATTTCCATGAACCCTCCTATCGTCTGTTTTGGGAGGCCCAGAATGGGCCGACCCCCATCTTGAAAATGGCCCTGCACCAAGCCTATGCCTCCACAGTCCAACGGCCATTTTCAAGAACCCACCATCTCCGGTACGCAACCTTCCACCACCACCTTGGCCTCGGTTTTCGCGAGGATCTCGTCCACCGTCACCCCGGGGGCCCTTTCGACGAGGCGCAGGCCCTCGGGGGTCACGTCCAGCACCGCCAGGTCCGTGATGATGCGGTGGACGCAGGCCACGCCCGTGAGGGGAAGGGTGCAGGTCCTGAGGAGCTTGGGCTCTCCCTGGTGGGAGACGTGCTCCATGGTGACCACCAGGCGACGGGCCCCCGCCACCAGGTCCATGGCGCCGCCCATCCCTTTGACCATGGATCCGGGGATCATCCAGTTGGCGATATCCCCCCGTTCGGAGACCTGCATGGCCCCCAGGATGGAGAGGTCAATCTTGCCGCCCCGGATCATGGCGAAGGAATCGGCACTGGAAAAGAAGGCCGCTCCCGGGCGAACCGTGACGGTCTGCTTGCCTGCATTGATGAGGTCCGGATCCACTTCGTCCTCGGTGGGGAAGGGACCCAGTCCGAGGATGCCGTTCTCCGACTGGAGGATGACATCCAGGCCCTGGGGAATATGGTTGGCCACCAGGGTGGGCATGCCGATGCCCAGGTTCACGGTGTAGCCATCCCTGAGCTCGGCGGCGGCACGTCGGACGATCTGTTCGCGGGTCAGGGCCATGTCAGGCTCCTTTCCGGGTGGTGCGCTGTTCGATGCGCTTCTGGCGGGGGGCCACCAGCATGCGGTGGACATAGACCCCTGGGGTGTGGATGGCGTCCGGGTCGAGTTCGCCGGGTTCCACCAGCTCCTCCACTTCGGCGATGCAGATCTTCCCGGCGGTGGCCGCCATGGGGTTGAAGTTGCGGGCGCTCTTCCGGAACACAAGGTTTCCCAGGCGGTCACCCTTCCAGGCTGCCACGAGGCTGAAGTCCCCCAGGATGCCCCGCTCCATGACGTAGGTCCGGCCCTCGAACTCTCGAAGCTCCTTGCCTTCCGCCACCACCGTGCCCACGCCTGCAGGCGTAAAGAAGGCGGGAATGCCTGCGCCCCCGGCCCTCATGCGCTCCGCCAGGGTGCCCTGGGGCGCGAATTCCACCTCAAGCTCCCCAGCCAGGTATTGGCGCTCGAATTCGGGGTTCTCTCCGACATAGGAGGCCACCATTTTTCGGATCTGCCGTGTCTTCAGCAGGCGGCCCAGTCCCCAGCCCTCCACGCCGGCATTGTTGGAGACGCACGTCAGGTCGCGCACGCCAGAATGCTCCAGGGCTGCGATGAGGTTTTCCGGGATGCCACAGAGCCCGAAGCCCCCCACCACCAGGACCATGCCATCCCCCACGCCCCGGAGGGCCTCTTCCGCCGTGGCCACCACCTTGTTGATCACGCAGCCTCCCATTGTGGACGAGGCTTTAGTTGATGGCCGATGTCCTCCCGTTATGCCATCTGCGCCGCACGGGCAAAACGGTGGGAAGTACCCTGGGGTCTTGACCCGTGGTTTGGGACGGAGCATCCGCGCGATTCCCGCAAATTTCCTAGCGGAATGGGTTGCCGGTGACATCTTCCGTCCTCAGAATGAGGTTCCCACATGACTGCGCCCGGGAGATCACCGTGAAGTTTCTGATCGTGGATGACAGCGGCACCATGCGTCGGATCATCATGAATGCCCTGACCCGAATGGGTTTCAATGAATTCGTCGAGGCGGAGAATGGGCAGGTGGCCCTGGATGCCTTCCGGAAGGGTGGTTTCGGCATGGTGATCAGCGACTGGAACATGCCTGTGATGGACGGCTACGACCTCATCGTGAACCTGCGTCAACTGGACAAGGATGTCCCCATCCTCATGGTCACCACCAACGCGGCCAACGAGGATGTCATCACGGCAATCAAGGCCGGGGCCACGAACTACGTGGTGAAGCCCTTCACCCCCGACACCTTGATGGACAAGATCCACGCGATCCTGGGTTGACCTGAAAAGATTCTGGAAGTGATTGAATCCCTCTAGCCGTTCAGGTGGAAGCGGTCTTACACGCGTCAGCTCGTTCTGGGGTCGCCGAAGGGGCCTCGGGGCGAGCGTCCACGAAGCGGACCGTCGAAAGGCCCGAGGCACCCTCCTCACGCGGGCAGCTCAGCCATATCAGGGGGAACTGCCTGCTCGCTGCGCTCGCGGTTTTCCCCATTCGACCCTCACGGAGTGGGCAGGCGGAGCCTGCCCACCTCGTCTGCGCTGCTCCCCGCGCCCTCGGGCGCGGTCCTCTGTGGGCTGAGTTATCAGTTTGGGTGGGGCCTGAACGGCTATGAACAGGCTTCACCGGCCGTTCCACCATGCCTTCGAAAGGCCGCAACTCCGGACAGCGCCTACTATGATTCCAGCCTTCACGTATGGATGTTGACCGTCGTCAAGGCGCTTCGGCCTTCATGAGGCAGGCTGGCTGAGGCCGTTGTGCCTTTTCGGGGGGTCCATGTCACCAGAGCAATTCACCTATTCCACCCAGGACAACCAGGTGGCTGAAAAGTTGGTGGATGATCCCACCCGCTGGAATCTGCTTCTGGCCCATGTGGTCCTCCCTCCGGGAGCCTCCGTTCCCCGTCATGAAGTGAACGCAGATGCCTTCTTCACCGTGGTGCGCGGCACCCTGAGTCTGGCCCTGGGGGATGGGCCCCGGGAGGCCTACCCCCGGGGGAGGGTGGTGCATCTGCCGAAGGGCACCCTCATGGAACCCAGCAACCAGGGCGTCGAAGTCCTGGAGTTCTTCGTGGTCAAAACACCCCATCCGGAGGCCGCCCACTGAGGGCGTTCTACACTGGACCTTTCGTGCAGAGGTCCCCATGATGCCCAAGTTCATCCAGGCCTTGCCCCCCGCCGTGGTCCAACTGGTGGTGGTGCTGGCGCTGTCCTTTCTGGTGGGCCTGGAGCGGGAAACCATGAAGCGGGAAGGCAAGCGCACCTTCGGCGGGGTGCGCACCTTCCCGCTGCTTGGCTTGGTGGGGTATTCCCTCACCTACCTGGCTTCGGGGTGGGTGGTGGCCCCCCTCATCGGTTTCACCGTGGTGGGGGCCTTCATGCTGGTCAGCTACTGGCACAAGCTCCAGACCAGCGCGGAAGCGGGCATCACCACGGAGGTGTCGGGATTGGTGGTCTACCTGGTGGGCCCCCTCGTCTACCACGAGAACTATTGGCTGGCCTGCACCTTGGTGGTGGCCAACCTCTTCCTGCTGGAACTCAAGGAGAGCCTTGAAGGACTGGCGGATCGCTTGGCCCCGGATGAGGTCATTGCCGCCACCAAGTTCCTGCTGCTCACCTCGGTCATCCTGCCCCTGGTGCCCAACGCCGATTTCACGGCCTTCCGCATCAACCCCTACCGGACCTGGCTGGTGGTGGTGGCCGTCTCCTTCGTCTCCTATGGGTCGTACCTGCTGTTGAAGGTGGCCCGGGGGCGGGGAGGCGTGCTGCTTTCAGCCATGCTGGGCGGGATCTATTCCTCCACCATCACCACCGTGGTGCTGGCCAAGCGGGCCTCCGGGGAACTCCGGCCCTACACGTACACCGGGAGCATCCTGGCCGCTTCGGGGATGATGTACCTTCGGATTCTCGTTCTGGTGGGCCTCTTCAACCGGGACCTCATGCGAATCCTGATGCCTGGGTTCCTCGGTCTGGCCGTCCTGGCCCTCTTCTTTGGGTGGTACATTTCCCAGGCCCGACGGAAGGAAGATGGCCGGGGGGAGGGCGCGGGCCAAACCCGGAACCCCTTGGACCTGCGGGCGGCCTTTTCATTCGCCCTGATATTCCTGGTGATGGTCGTCGCCACCCACCTGGCGGTGGACCATCTGGGGCGAGGGGGCGTTTATTCCCTGGCGGCCTTCATGGGCGTGACGGACGTGGACCCCTTCATCATGGGGCTCACCCAGGCCGCCCGAACCGGGACGCCCCTGGAGGTGGCCGCAGCCTCCATGATCATTGCCACCGCGAGCAACAATATCGCGAAGGGACTCTACGCCTACCTGTTTGCCCGTCGCATGACCGGGAGATGGAGTCTGGCGCTGCTGGTGATGCTCGCCCTGCTGGGACTGGTGCCCCTGGTGCTTTTGTAAGCACGGGTGGATTTCAGGGCATGAAGGACTATTCCCATCCTAAAGAAACCATTGTTCAAGCCGGCAATGGGTGAGGGATAGCCTCGTGTCCGGGAGTCTGGAGGCGTCGGAGATGGCGGTGAATGACCCGGTTCGTGCGCTGCCGCTCGGCGTGGTCAGTGCCAAGGTCCTTGTACGTGACACCGTCGCGAAGGGTGAAGTCTGTGGCCTGGAGGACATCGGCGGCGATGAGTTCCTTTTGAATGGACAAACGATCGAAATTTGAGCTCGGAGACCTCTTTTGTTCGACGAAACTCATTTCAATAAACAAAAATTAAACGAGCAGGACTCAACTTGCCTCTGCCACCTTCCACCTCGCCAGTGGACGCTCAGCCAAATCCCAAACCTGAAGTCCCCACGGCAGCCGTTTGATCCCGAGTCGCTCACGAATGAGGTCCCGAGCAACCCCGACCGATGGCGCCTCGATGGGGCCGTATTCCATGAAGTAACCTGGAAGCTTGTACCCAAATTTGCGCATCGGATTCCCCTTTCGACTCAGTTTCGCCAAAATTTCGCATGTGTCAAGTGGTGGCGAAAAAAAAGAAGGTCCCGGGGACGAGGTCCAGCACGGTGACCTGGTACCACCCGGTGGATCAGGGCTCGGACGGAGCACTAGACGAATGTCAGGGCATGCGTCATCCTGACCATCAGATCTCCCCGCGATTTGATTTTTTGGCATGGTCAAGAATTACCTGCGTGCGTTACTGTGATACCCATCACCTAACACACCCCCCCCCTCACCGGTGGCAGCTTGCTGCCACAACCTCATAGGAGTTGAAGAATGAAGAACAATTTTAGGCTCGGCCTCACGGCCCTTGTGATCACAGCTGGAGCACTCCCTGGACTGGCGCAGAGTGCGACCACTGGACAGGTGTTCGGAAAGGTCACGGACGGAAGCGGAAACCCATTGGCTGGTGCGCGTGTGATCCTGGCAGGACCCAGCATGATGGGACCGCGCGAGATTCTTACCGGGAGTGATGGTGTCTTCCGACTTGCCCTCATCCCAGTGGGTAGTGGCTACTCTATTAAGGTTTCAAAACAGGGTTTCGCCGCGGGCGAAGTCAAGAATGTCAGCATTGCTGCCTTTGCTAACCTTGGTCAAAACTTCACCCTCAAGTCCGGTGGTGAAGTGGCTGCAGTGGTCGAAGTCGTGGCCTCCAATAACGCGGTCGATACCGTCTCCGTGGCGACCTCCAAAACTTTCAATAATGCAACCCTTCAGGCCCTGCCCATGGCATCCCGCGACTTCACAGCCGCGGCCTACTTGACCCCGGGCGTCGCCGACAGCGGTCGTGGTGCGTCCAACCCAGCCGTGGCTGGCGGAAGCGGTTTCGAGAACAGCGTGCTCATCGATGGTCTGAACAGCACGGACCCCGTGTATGGCAGAAATGAGACTCGCATGAATACCCTGGCGCTTGAGTCAGTACAGGTCATGACCGGCGGATTCGAGCCCGAGTATGGGCGTTCCACCGGCGGCATTATCTCGGCCGTTACCAAGAGCGGTGGAAACGACTTCCAGGCTGAACTGGAGTACACCATGCAGCCACTGAGCATGGCGGCGCTTCCAACGGCTAACGCCGCTCTGGCTTTTAATGCGAATAAGAATCAAACGGGCGACATCTCCAATATGGCCGCCTGGCTGGGTGGCGCCATTATCAAGGATAAACTATGGTATTCGTTGGGTGTCAGTCGGACATCCACGGCGAATACACAGTCGGCGTCAGCTCCCTATATCCTTGATCCGAGTTTGGCACCCAATGCAAACAATCCTTTGGCGCGCATTATCGCTGGGGAAACGGCTAAGTCTCAGGAGCAGACGGCGATCAACACAAGTATTTTGGCGAAAGTTACTTTTAATTTGAATACCGATAATACGATGGATTTTACCGTCAATTCTAGCAAGGCCACGAACGAATTCCCTTCTGCCAACGGCAGCATGTACACCTTGAATTCGACGAACCCTGCAAGTCAGAAATACACCAGTCAGGCGGATGTTAATGTTTATTCCGCCAATTGGCGCTCCAATCTTTCTTCGACTTGGTTGTTGGATATCCGCGCCGGACTCTACAACCGAAAAACGAAGAATGATGAAAGCCTTCCTGGGTATGAGCGGCCCACGATCGGGTTCAGCGGTGCCAGTTTTGTCACGGCCGGAACACGTGCTTATGGTGGATTGCGCATTGGCGGGCAAAGTATCACGGGGCCCCAGGACATCACGCGCAAGCAATGGACCATCAAGGGAACCAATTTCATCGGGAATGTCACGCTGAAATATGGCATCGATTATGATGAAACTGGATATAAGAGTTTTAGCCGTTATCCTGGTGAAACTCAGATCACACGCTTCGTCAATGTCGACCCGGTCACGGGTGCTGTAACCAATTTTACGGATCGCTATCGATTCCGCACCGGCGGAAATGGACAGCAGCTCAAGCGCGCCGATGGTACCGCTGTTGCGGATGCTCTCGTGCTTCGCGGTGGCAAAGGCTTGGACTTGGATTCTAAGACCAAAAACCTTGCCGAGTTCATTCAGGCCTCGTGGCAGATCACGCCCACCCTACAGGTGATTGGTGGCTTGCGTGTCGATTCGCAGGATCTGTACGGTGGCGATGGTGTGCAGTACCTGAAGTTCTCGGGCTCACAGATGTTGGCACCACGCCTGGGCTTCACCTGGGATTTCAAGGGAGATGGTCGGTCCAAGATCCAAGGGAATTTTGGCCGCTTCTACGAAACCATCCCAATGGACTTGAACCAGCGGGCAGGTTCGATCGAGGGCTTTGCCACGGTGCAGAGAACCTATTCGGGTCCCAATGCCAACCCCTTCTTCATTCCGAACCCCACGGATTATGTTCTGGCAGATGGCACCATGGCCGGCCCAAATCCGGCCCTCGGCGGTGGCACCGTGACCCTGCGCAGTGTTCAGGGGGGCGAGAAGGCCATGATTCAGTCTGATATCAAGCCGCAGGCCATTGAGGAGATCGGGTTTGGCTATGAGCAGATGGTGACTGCAATCTGGAAAGTCGGAGCGCACTATAAGTACAGGTATTTCAAGAATGTGGTTGAGGATTATAGCTTCGATAACGGACATACCTATGTGATCGGCAACCCTGGTCAGCATGGGGTCGGTCTCGAGCCTGCCCGCATCACTGAGTACGATTATCCTGGTCAAAATGAGTTGATCTATTTCCCCAAGCCCACCCGCCACTACCGCGAGTTCACCGTGACGGTCAACAAGGAAAAGGGTGATAGCAAGTGGACCTTTGGCATGAATTTCACCTTCGCAAAGAAGGAAGGGAATATTGATGGTTTGGACGCGTCCCCCCAGACCGGCCAGGTTGACCCCAATATCACTGCCTTCTACGATCTGCCAACCCTCACCCGCAATGCCCGCGGACCTTTACCGGGCGCACCCAAGTACAACCTTCAGCTCACTGCAACCTATGATCTGCCTTTCAATCTGAACCTGGGTTTGCGCTACATTTATCGCGCGGGCGCCCCCATTACCGCGTTCGGTCCTGATCTTGGCGATTTAATTCGCGAAGAAAATACTAATGGAGATATAGTTCCTGATAGTTATTACATGTCCAATGGCCAGTTCTTGCACTTTGGTAACTATGGTGACGGACAGGCCTTCCTTGAGCCCCGTGGCACGCGTGGATTCACCCCTGATGTGAGTCGTCTTGACATGCATCTGGAATGGAACTACGAACGAATTTTTGGGACCAAGGTTCGTGCCACTGTCTTTATGGACGTTTTCAATGTATTCAATGAGCAGATGACGCTTACGGTTAACGAAAACAAGCAGTTCCAGACGACTGTGGTTGGAACGAACGTTAACTCCCAAGGTGCCGCCAGAAGCACTGGAACCACCTCGGGACTGATTGGGGTGGAAAATCCACGTTTCATGCTACCCACCTCCTTCCAGGCTCCTCGCTCCATTCAGCTCGGAATGCGTTTGAAGTTCTAACCGATTAGGCTAGCTTTTAATAGGGGGGGGCTCTGCTCCCCCTTATTGGTATCTGGTGGGATCCCCCGGTTACCGGTGCAAGCATTCAAGTAGAATTGGCTGGTTTTTGACTTCTGCACTTAGGAGCTGTTTTATGAGATTACTTTTCGTCCTTTGTGTTTCTCTATCGCTATTCGCACAGGAACGGTTTCTTCCTAGGACGGGAGATAGCAAGATCTGTCCTAGAATTGTTCAAGAAGAGAAACTCAACATGCAGTTTAAGGGTGTGGGGGGGCGTGATGGTGTACCCACAGGACAGGATCGAGGTTTGAAAGAGGGGGGTAACGAATTTAACTTGGCGGGCGATATCAGTTCTAAAATTGTGAAAATACCAGACAGAAAGCAGGTCCCAGGATTCGCTTATGTCGATTCAAAGGGCACCATGACGACTGTTGCACAGCAAAAGGGCACGGTTCTCGTGATCGGATTATGGAGCGCAAAATGCGAGCCGTCGGTGAAGTTGCTCTATGAAATGGCTGCCCTCCAGCCCAAGGGCGAAAAGCTTGGGTTTAAGGTGGTGCCCGTCGATATGGATTTGGAGCGTTGGTCGATCATCCAGCGGTTTCTGCAGAAGAACCCAACCCTTGCGAACACCCAACTGTACTTACCTGGCGTGGGTGAGCAAGGAACTTCGGTGCTGAGTGAGTCCATTCCCGGCCTGCCTGCGCTTTTCCTTGTGGATCGCCAAGGAGGGGTGGCCTATGTTGGCTACGGTTTTGAACCTGATCGACTGGTAGAAAATCTCAAGACATTGTTGCGCGAGAAATAACGATCCTGTTCGGGGTTAGGGTCGGTATGACTTCACCCTTCCCTCAGCGCTCCATGAGCATCCCCGCATGCACCAGGGCCTCTTCCCGATCGGGATGACCGCTTAGGAGGCGGGCCAGTTCCCGGAGACGGTGGCGGTCCTGCAGCCATTCCAGGTGGCTCCGGGTGCGGCCGTCCCGGGTCTCTTTCTGCAGAAGTCCATGGTGGTGGGCCCGGGCGGCCACCTGGGCCAGGTGGGTCACGGCCAGGACCTGCTGGTGCGTGGCCAGTTCGTGGAGGGCCTGGCCCACGGCCAGGGCCGTCTCCCCGCCCAGGCCTGCGTCCACTTCGTCCAACACCAGGGTGAGGGGCTGGGCGGGGGCCTGGGATCGGGCCGAACCCAGGAGGGCCAGGAGCACCCGGCTCAGTTCGCCCCCGGAGGCGATGCGGGCCAGGGGGCGGAAGCCTTCGCCCACGTTGGGTTCGATCCAGAGGGCGGCGGTGGAAAAGCCTGTGGGGGCCAGGCGCACGGCCTGTCCCAGGCGCTGCACCGGGCTTCCCGCTTCTTCGCCCACCCCCAGACGCACCTGCAGCCGGGCATGGGGCATGCCGAGGGCGGCAAGGCGGCGATGGGCCTCCCGTTCCAGGGCGGGCAGGGCTTCGGCCCGTCGGGCATGCAGGGCCTCGGCTTCCGCCAGATAGGCTTCCGAGGCCCGGGCCAGGGCCTTCTCCAGGACTTCCAGGGACTGCTCGCCTCCGGCCAACTGGTGCTGTTCTTCCTGGAGGCGCTGGAGCACCTGGGCCAGGTCATCGGGTTCGGCGCGGTGACGGCGGGCCATCCGCTCGTAGGCCGCCAAGCGATCCTCCACCGCCTCCAGCCGTGAGGTTCCCAGGCGTGCCCAGGCCAGGGCCTGGTCCTGGGTGCCGGCGGTGAGGTCCTCCAATTCCAGCAGGGTGCTGCGCAGGCGATCGACGGTGACCTGGGCATCCGGGTACACCGTGACCCCCCGTCCCAGCCCCCGCAGGGCGGTTTCCAGGTGGGGGACGGCCTGGTGGAGTTCCTCCCAGGCTTCCCGATAGAGGCCTTCCAGCAGGGCGCCGTGGCGCAGGGGTTCCCGCTCGGCCCGGAGCAAAGTCCACTCCCCGGGCTTGGGTTGGAGTTTCCTCAGGGCCTCGAGGTGCTCCTCGAGCCAGACCAGGCGATCCTGTCGCTCGGATTCGCTCCGTCGGCGACCCAGCAGGGCCTGGTGGGCCTCCCGTACCCGTTGGGTCGACTCGCCCAGGTCGGGTGAGAGTCCCAGGACCTCATCCAGGAGGGTCAGGTGGCGCTCCTCCTGGAGCAGGCTCTGGTGGTCGTGCTGGCTCGCCAACCGCATCCAGATGCGACCGGCCTCCCTCAGGTCCCCGGTGTTGCAGGGCACCCCGTTGATCCAGGCCCGGGAACGTCCGGCGGCGCTGACCTCCCTCCGGAGCACCACGGGCTGCTCGTCGGGAAACCCATGGCGGCTCAGGAATTCGGCCCAGGGGTCGTAGGGACCCTCCACCACGCCATCCACCATGGCCCGGTCCGTGCCCTGGCGCACCACCTCGCTGTCGGCCCGCCCTCCCACCAGCAGGGCGAGGGCATCCACCAGCAGCGATTTGCCCGCCCCGGTTTCCCCCGTAAGGACGGTGAAGCCTTCCTTGAAGTCGAGGCTGAGGTCCTCCACCAGGGCCAGGTTCCGGATATGCAGGGAGGTGAGCATCCCCGAAGTCTACCAAGGTCCCGGGGCCCCAGAATGATGCCCTCGGCCCTTCTGCCGATGGGTAGGTGGGCCGCTCCATGCTGAACCTCCGCTCCCATTCCCTGCGCACCACCCTTGATCTGGGGGTGGGCCTCATCCTGGGCGCCATCGTGGTGATCGGCCTGACCGTCCACTTCGTGGTGCTGTCCTTCGCCCACCAGGAAGCCGAAACCCAGATCCGTACCCTGAGCCGCAACCGCTCCCAGACGGAGTTGCTCCAGGCCCTTACCACCCAGGAACTGGGGCTCAGTTCCTATTTGGCCACCGGGGACCGAAGCTTCCTGAAGGTCTGGGACGAGGGCATCAAGCTGGAAGCCGATGCCATGCAAGCCTTCGTGCGGAACTTCCCAGCGGAGGACGAGGCGGAGGCCCGCCCCCAGATGCTCCGCATCCAGGAGCACATCCTGGCCTGGCGCACGGAGCTGGTGAAGCCCCTCCTCCAGTCCCGCCTGCGGGGGCCTCTTCCCAACCTGAGGCAGGCCCTGGGGGAAGAACGGGCGGCCTTCGAAAAGATCCGAGAGGCCAGCGAGACCCTGCTGCGTTTCCTGGACGCCCGGGACGAACATCGGCTATTGCGCCTGGAGCGCCAGCGACAGCGGATGCGCTGGATTGCCTCGGCGGTGGTGGCGGTTCTGGTGATCGGGGTGTTTGGCCTGGCCCGGGTGCTGGTGCGACGCATCGCCCTGCCCATGGCGGCCCTGGCGGATGCGGCCTGGTACGGAGAGGGTTTCCCCGAGCCCGAACCCCAGGCCCTGCGGGAGGTGGACATCCTGGGCCAGGCCCTCTACGACCTGGACCGGAGGGTGAAGGACCGGGAAGGGGCCCTGCGGCAGGAGCGGGAGGAAGCCCTGGCGGTGCAGGCCTTCACCGAACTGGTACAGCATCTCACCAACGCCCAGGACCTGCTGGGGGCCCTGGCCCAGGCCCTGGAGAGGTTGGTGAAACCGGACCAGTTGTTGATCCTATTGAAGGCCGACCAGGGCGACGGGATGGAGGTCTGGGGTGAGGCCACGGAGGCCCAGGGTGAGCACCGGGTCCTGAAGGAGGCCTTGGCCTGTCGAGCCCTGCACCTGGGTTCACCCGTGGAACTGGGGGCCCAGAGTCCCACGGCCTGTCGGTGCACCTTGGGTGTGCCCGGCCGGGGATCCTACCTCTGTCTACCCCTCACCGCGTCGGGCCTCCAGTTGGGGCTCGTGAACCTCCAGTCGAAGCAGGCCGGGTACTGGGCGGGATCCCGTCGGAACCTGGCGGCTGCCTGCGTCTCTGTGGCGGCGGCCGCCCTGCAGGCCCTGCGGGCCTTGGAAACCGCCCGGGAGCAGGCGGTGCGGGATCCCCTCACGGGAACCTACAACCGCCGGTTTCTGGACGAGGTTCTGGAGAAGTTCGTGCAGCAGACCCTTCGCCAGGAGCGCACCCTTTCGGTGCTCATGTTCGACATCGACCATTTCAAGCGCTTCAACGACACCTTCGGGCACGAGGTAGGGGATCGGGTCCTGGTGGCCTTCGCCCGTTTTGTGCGGGGCCACCTGCGCACGGGCGACACCCTGGCGCGCTATGGAGGGGAGGAGTTCCTGGCCATTCTGCCGGAGACCTCCCACGAGGCCGCCCTGGCCCTGGCCGAGCGCATCCGAGGGGGCATCCAGGCCCTGGAACTCGCCGAACCCGAATTCCCCAAAGGGTGTGCCATGACGGTGAGCGTGGGGGTCAGCACCCTCCCTGTCCACGGACGCTCCCGGGAGCGCATCGTGAATGCGGCGGACAAGGCCCTCTATTGCGCCAAGGGCGGGGGGCGGAACCAGGTGGTGGGGGCCGATGGCCTGGGGCTCCCTTGACGGAGGAAGGGCCCCACCGCACACTCAAGACTTCAGGTTCTTTGTCAGTTCCAGAGTGCGATATCCAGAAAGGTGGAGGGACGGGCCCGTTGAAACCTTGGCAACCTGCCGACTGTTCGGTGTGGTGCCAATTCCCGCCGGCGATGCCGGAGAGATGACCCTGTTGGTGGAACGACAGCCGTCTGAAACATTGGGAATCTGGATGGGGCAGCCGCCCCGCCGCACCCTGGACCCTCCAGGTGATTCGCCATGCCCCAGACCTTCCGAGACGCCCTTAATGCCGGACAGCGCTTCCTGTTCGACGGCAGCACCCCCACCGTGCTCTACGAGCGGGGTGTGTTCATCAACCGCAGTTTC
>CAZPUI010000052.1:14477-14838 GCA_964589695.1 uncultured Solibacteraceae bacterium
TCGACGAAGCCAACCTGGTCGCGCCCGACCTTGTCCTGGCCATTCACCAGGAGTTCCGATCCGCGGGGGCCCAGGTGCTCACCACCAACACCTGGGCGGCCAACCGCGCCAAGCTCCAGGGGTATGGCCTGGCGGAGCAGGTCCATGAGATCAACCTGCGGGGGGCCCAAATCGCGGGCCAGGCCCTGGCCTCGGGGGGAGCCGCCCAGGGGCCCGGCTGGGTGGCGGGCTGCCTCGGACCCCTCGGGGTGCGCATCGAGCCCTGGGGGCCCCCCAGCCACGAGGCCGCCCAGTCCCTCTATGCCGAGCAGGTGGCGGCCCTCCTGGAGGGCGGTCTGGATCCCCTCGTCCTGGAAACCTT
>CAZPUI010000053.1:0-12774 GCA_964589695.1 uncultured Solibacteraceae bacterium
CCGTTGCCCTGGCCGCTGACGGCACGCTCTGGACCTGGGGCGACAACCTGGAAGCCGAGCTCAAGGGCATCTGGTGGGTGGGGCGCATGAAGTGGTTCACCCGGGGCTTCTGCCGGCTCAGCGTGGAGGGGGACCGGGCCTACATCACGGACCTGCGCATGGGCCAGGACCCCACCTACTTCTTCACCTTCGCCGTGGCCCAGAAGGGCAGCCCCTTCCACCCCATCCCCCCGGAAAAGGTGCGTCCCCAAGGTTCAGGATTCCTGGCCTCCCTGCGATGGACCTGGACGCGCATGTGGGGGGGCGCCCCTTGAGGGCCCTGATCACCGGGGCCTCGGGGCTGCTGGGGCGGGCCGTCCTCTCGGCCTTCCGGGCCGCGGGTTGGGAGATCCGAGGATCGGCCTTCCGTCGGGCGGGGACCGACCTTGACTCCGTGGACCTCCGGAATCCTGAAGCCGCCGGGGCCTGGGTCCGGGCCCACCGCCCGGAGGTGCTGGTGCACGCCGCGGCGGAGCGCCACCCGGACCTCTGTGAAGGGGATCCCGAGGGCACCTGGGCCCTGAACGTGGAGGCCCCCCGGGTGCTGGCCCAGGCCTGCCGGGAGGTGGGGGCCTGGATGGTCTATGTCTCCACGGACTATGTCTTCGACGGCACCGCGCCCCCCTACCACCCCGAGGACACCCCGAATCCCCTGAATGCCTACGGCCGGAGCAAGCTCGCCGGGGAAGGGGCGGTGCTGGGGGTGGATCCCCGCTTCGCCGTGCTGAGGGTACCCATCCTCTATGGCCCGACCTCGGACCTGGGGGAGAGCGCCGTCACGGAGCCCCTGCTGCGCCTCCGGGCGGGCGGGGTTCAGGCCCTGGACGCCTGGGCCCTGCGCCATCCCACCTTCACACCCGATGTGGCCGCCTGGCTCCTGCGCCTGGCGGAGCTCCGGCCCGGGGGCCTCTTCCACGGTTCGGGGAGGGAGCCCATGACCAAGGCCGACATGGCCCGCCGGCTCGCGACTTGGGTCGGGCTGGATCCGCGGGCGATCCAGGATGCCCTGGCTCCCACCCCAGGCGCCCCCCGGCCCCGGGACTGCCGTCTGGACTGCGGGAGGCTGGAGGCCCTGGGGGTCCCTGAACCCACGCCCTTCGCCCGGGGCCTGGCGGAGCTTCAGTCCTGCTTCACCACCTCGCCCTTGATCTCCCCGAGCTCGAAGCGCCGGTAGTCCCGGTAGACATGGGTGGTTTCGGTGTTCCATTCCCGCCCCTGGCGGATCTTGTTGCGGTATACCTCCCGGGTGGGCATCCAGGTGTTCCCATGGTGTTTCGCCTGTTCCAGTTGGAAGCTGGTGCCAACCCGATGGATGACCTCCTGCCCCCCGACCTTGGCCTTCACATCCCGGGTGAACCGGGTCTCCAGCCGCACCACCTGGCAGGCCTCCTCGTCGATGACCATCTGACCCTCCAGCGCAGAGATCAGCTTCTGGGCATCGGACTGGGGTTTGAAGTCGCTGCGGGTCCGAAAATCCACCACCAGCAGATCTTGGCCTGCCTTGGATTCCCGCCGATAGCCAGTGATATCCACAGTCTCCAGAAGGCCGGGTAGGTCGGCAAAGCCGAGCCTTCCGGCGGGGTACTTTAATTGACCCCCCAGAATCCTCTCCACTTGTAGCTGGAGCTGCGCCTCCTCTTGCGCCACCTCCTCCGGCGGCAAGGCCTTGCCCTGTCGGGACAATTGCCGAGCGCAGGGAACCCCCTTCACGTTGAAGACCTCGGCCTCGGTCTTCCACACACTTGCAGTCTCCCCCTTTGCATTGAAGCTGAGGGTGGTGCTTTCGCGGATGCAGAGGTAGGGATCCACCCGCGCCTGGATCGCCTGCTGGTGAGCCCGCACCTGGGCCAGGAGGGCGGCCCGTTCCGGAAGGGGGCGGTAGGCCTTGGCCACCTGGGGTTCGGGAACCTGGCCCTGGAGGTTGGAGGAAAGGAGGAGGCCCAGGAGGGCGACGGGAAAGAAGGGCTTCGGCATGGAACCTCAGGGGTGGGCGGTGGAAGGCAGGGAATTCATTGCCAGCATGCCTCCATACCTCCTTGAGGTTCCCCAGGCTCGGCCAAGGCTCCCTGGGCCCTCCCCTGGCGCGGGGTGTGAACGGCGGGCCCTGCCTCATCTCCACGGAACCCTGGCGGGCTACTATCGGCGAGGCGCGGTGCAACGACTTCCCAGGATTTGGAAGCCATGACCCCAGCCCCATGGCTTCGAGGACGGAGGGCTAAGGGCCCCTGAGCGCATTCCACGGGCACCCCTTCGACCGGTCGAGGCTTGGCACCCGGACCGGTCGGACGCCGCCAAGTCCACCCCCCTACCCTGGCTCAACCTCCGGGTCCGTGCCCGGCATTTCCGCCCCGTGGGGGCGTCAAGGAGTTCCAATGCTCAAGATCAAGTCCCTCGAAGTGAACCGCGAAACCCTGACCAGCCTTGATTCTGAGCAGGAAACCCAGGTTCAGGGTGGATGGAAGACCCAGTACTGCAACGCCTGCGGGACCGCCTGGACCGGCTCCGTGAAGACCACCGTCCAGAAGTACTGCTGCTAGCCATGCCCCAGGCCCTGGCCTCCTCGACCGTGCTTGCTGCGCCCAGGGTGTGCGCCCCCGTGCTCACCGGGGTTCCGGGCGATCAGGCCAGGTCCATTCTGAGTCACCTTGCGCAGCGCCTGCGGCGGGAGTCCGGGGCATGCACCCAAGGCATCCTGGGCAATGGCCTGCCTGGCATGGCCCTGGCCCTGGGCTACCTTGCACTGGCGGACCCAAGCGGACCCTGGCAAGGGGCCACGGAGGAGGCCCTTGGTGCGGCTTCGGAGGTCCTCGCCGCCTCTTCCTACCCCCCTTGGCTTGGCTCGGGCTTCACGGGCCTGGCCTGGGTCATCGACCACCTGCAGGCGCGGGTGTTCCAGGACTCCCAGGACTTCAATGTGGCGGTGGACGCGGCCCTCCTGGCCCATCTTGAAACGCCTCCAGAGCCGGTGGCCTTCGACCTGCTGTCGGGCCTGGTGGGGCTGGGTCTCTATGGGTGGGAGCGCCTGCACCGCGGGTCCGCCCGAAGCATCGTCCTGGGGGTCCTGGACCACCTGGAGCGCCTGGCGGTGCCTTCCATCCACGGCCATGCCTGGTGGAGTGCGCCCCCCCTCATCCCCTCCTGGCAGCGGGCGGAGCACCCCGAAGGCCACGCGGACCTTGGGGTGGCCCATGGGATTCCGGGGGTGGTGGCCTTCCTGGCAAGGGTTCACCGGGCGGGCCTGGAACCCGCCCGAACCCGGTGGCTGGCCGAGGGAGCGATCTCCTGGCTCCAGGCCCACCGCAACCCCCCGGGGGCCCCCACCCGATTCGCCCGTACCCTCACACCGGATGGCCGTCTCGAACCCACCCATTCCAAGGTGAACTGGTGCTACGGCGACCTTGGGGTCTCCCGCGCCCTCCTGGCGGCCGGGAGCACCTTCCAGCGGGAGGACTGGGAGCTCGAGGCCATGTCCCTGGCCCTGGGGGCCAGCCGGCACACGGTGGAAGCCGTGCACATCCCCGAAGCAGGCCTCTGCCATGGCGCGGCGGGAGCGGCCCACCAGTTCCTCCGCTGGTACCTGGCCACCGGCGACCCACGCTTCGGGCAGGCATCCCGGATCTGGTACGAAGAGACCCTCACCTTCTGGAACGGGGCGATGTTCCGCCCGGATCGGGACTGCGACGAAGCACCCGAGGGCTCACCCTGGACCCCAGGCTCCTTCCTGCTCGGAGATTCGGGCATCGCCCTGAGCCTGATCGCCGGCCTGGGTCTCGTGCATCCCGACTGGGATCGGCTCCTGTTGCTGGACATCTAGGTTCCGTGGGCGCCTCAAGGGTGCGATTGGGAGCGGACCGGCGGAGCTTGGTGCTTCACCGTGGGCCCATGCACCGAAAGCGCGAACCAGCACCTCGTTCAGGCTCAGAGCATTCAAGCCCCAGTCTGGGGAAAGGCTCGGACCGATGGGCGGGCAGCCTTCCCGGTTCGCACCTTGAGCTGGGACGGCCTTGCACCGGATGTTATGGATCCATCGCCCCCGCTGGGAAGCTTCGCCGCCCGGCCTTGCGCCCTTCACGATTTGACTTCGTGACCTGATAAGCCAACCTTCAGGCTTCTGGGGCATGGGTAGGACGCGCTGTCATTCGCGCTGGAGGTCTCGCATGGCCGATCCTACCCAAGCCGATTCACCAAGCAAACGCAGGTTCGTCGTCAGAAGACTCCTGATGGGTTGCGCCCTGATGACGTGCGCCTGCAAGACCCCGGTTCTGGACACCAAGACCAGCCCCAAGGTGGCCATCGCATCCAAATGCGCGGTGGTGGAGGACAGGATTCTCATCCAGCTGGAGGTGCCCCACGTGGCGGGCATGGAAGCCTGGGAGGTGACCTTCCAGGACGAATCCCCCCAGGGACTCAAGGTGTCCCACGGCCCCCGATCCACCACCCTCACCTGGTTCGGCGACAAGGGGAGGGTCAAGTTCAAGGAACCCAAGCCCTACCTCCTGACCTTCGCCTCCAAACCCTACACCTTCCATGCCGAAGTCACCCTGCGCCCCCCGGCAGCCCACGTGCTGGATGCCCTGGACGCCATGGCCAAAGTCGGCCTGCTGGTGAGGATCTTTCCCTAAGCCCCTTCGACTACACCTCTTCCGATTGCCACCCAGTCCCCCATCCCAAACCCCGAGCCCACCTTGCGCCCCTCACATTTTCGGAATCCGCGCAGCGGATTCCGAAAGCGGATTCCAAAGGTTCACAACAGAACCCGGTACCGCTTGTGGGTGTCCTGCTTCTGTCCGAACCCCTCGTAGGTCTCCTTCCAGTCGTGGGACGTGACCACCAGGCGCTGGCCCAGGACACGGTATTCCAGGCGCTCCCGTCGGGTGCCGGTGAAGGAGATGAAGAACTTGCTGCCCTTGTAGGTGTAGGCCACCTCCTGCGCCAGGGGCAGGCCCTCCGGGGTGATCCAGACCCGCACTTCGGCATCCAGCTTGTTGAGCATCTTCTTGATGGCCGTGGGCAGGCTGGGATCCCCCTGGAAGCGCAGGAGGCGGACAGGGCGTCCCTCCAGGGTGGTGGCCTCCTCCTTCACCAAACGGCACTGCTCCAGGTCCCGGAGCAGCAGTCGGGCATAACTCAGATACTCCCCCAGCCGCCGAACCCCCAGTTCGTCCATGGCATCGGCCCTGGGGCTCGGGGTGTCCGGCTTCTTCACCCGCTCCAGGGCTTCCTGGGTGGCGGCGGTCAGGAAGGCCGGAGCGAAGCGCACGCTCAGGCCCCCGGGACCGTCCTCCACCCGGGCCCGGCCATCCCCCTGGGTGTGCACGAGGGTGCCCCCGTCGCCCTGGTCCTTCCAGAACTGCACCTCCTGCTGGGCCTGGATGGCCTCCCGCCCCTGAAGTCGCTCCAGGGCGGCCCGCAGATCACCCAGACCATCCGCCCTCAGGACGGGACACAGAATCAAGGGAAGCAGCCAGCGGAGCATGGAACACCTGGGAGGCAAGGGGCCGGATGGATCCGGGAGCATGGAGGCCCAGGCTACCAGCGGAGCCCATGGTACGAGGAGCCTGCAGCCCAGGACCCATTGCGTGATCGTACTGACCCTTTGGGGGAGGAGTGCACCCCCACCCTCACAGAGAGGATTCGGTATCAGGACCTCTGCGCTACTCCTTTCATGCTCCGCGTGCTCTGCGCAGAAAGCATTTGAAGGAGTGACTGGGAACTCGGTGGGATGCTGTTTGCCCCCCGGACGCATGCTGCAACTGAGCCGCCCCTGCGTGCATTTCTGGCGGACTACATTAGAACCCCACCCCCAGCTCGAAAGCCTTCGCCAGCAAGCGTTGCCTGACCTCCGGATCATTGCCCGAGAGGCCTCCCAGGAGTTCCAGGCGGGCCTCCGGAATGCCAACCCCCAGGAGGCGGTCTTCCACCATGACGCGATGGTGGGCCTCCCGCAGGCCCAGGGCGTCCAGCTTTTCATCGGTGTGACCGGCGGGGCAGAGGGCGAGGGCCTTCTGGATCCGCAGGCGGGTGCTCCGACTGCGGTCAGGTTGGTAGGCGTAGGCGTAGCCATAGGTCCAGACCCGATCGAACCAACCCTTCAGTAATGCCGGAACATCGGACCACCAGAAGGGGTAGATGAAGACCAGTCCCTGGGCACGGTCCAGGCGCACCTGCTCGGCCACCACAGCAGGGGGGCGCTCCGCGTCGGGATCCATGGCGGTCTCCAGCCCGAAGTGGGCCTCGTCCAGCAGCGGATCGAAGCCTTCCCGGTAGAGGTCCGCAAATTCCACCGAATGATCCGCCGCCCGCAGGCCTGCGCAGAAGGCATTCGCCAGCTCCCCTGTGAAGGCGTGGCGACGGGGATGGGCGAAGAGAACAAGGACGTGCACGGATCAGGGCTCCTTTGAAGGCCAAGCACTCGGGGGTCCTTCGCACCCTTGAACATGCCGCGGTCAAGTCTCCCCATCAAGCAACCCGGTACAGGATGAGACAGCGAAATCATCAATTTTTTTTATAGTTTATAATGCGATACGCCGCCAATTTTTCACCCACTGCAGATACATCAGAACAATTAATACATCAATTACACCTGCCCCCGTCTTTTTTTTACAGCCATGCACTTGGTACAAGGCCCGCCATGGATCCATTTAAGGTCTTCCATGCATGGGAATAGGTGGCACAAAGGCGAATATGTCATCAAGCTGACAAACTGTCCCAATCAAAAATCCCGAAGTGTACCTGTTGCCCACGCCAGGGTCGCTCATGCTGACAGAACCTTGTTCTTTCAGATAGAAACCATGGTTGGGCTACCCTGCGGATCCTCCTGGTCCCTTGGGTGGGCCAAACCCGCTGCCCTGCGGGCCCCATAGCAAAAAAATCATTTTTGAGAATGGTGACCATTTTTTAAATATGGCGCCTTTTTCATATACTTTTCATTCTATCCCACACCACCCCCCCCTTCCCCCGGAGGCTCCATGACCCTGACCCGCCTTGCCCTGCTCCTCACCCTGGGTGTCTGCCTTAGCGCCCAGGAGTCCCAGGCCCTCGAGGAGGGCACCCCCAATCGCCGCCCCATCAGGGCCAAGGCCACCAAGCTTCCGGACGACCCCACGGCCCGCGAAAAGGCCCTGCTGGATTGGTATGGCGGAGAGGCCAGCCCCGAGTTCCGGCGCCACCTGCTGGAAACGGCCGCCCTGGAACGGAAGGCCCATGCCAAGGCCATCCCGGGCAGCGGTGAGCCGCTGTCCTACGTTTCGGGCAACACCTGGAAGAACATTGGCCCCACGGATGCCAACTACCAGACCCAGGGGGGCAGCAACCGCGACAGCGGCCGGGTGGTGAGCATTGCCGTCCACCCCACGGACGGGAAGAAGCTCTACATTGGCACCAGCGGGGGCGGCGTGTGGCGGACCAGCGATGGCGGCGCCTCCTGGACCCCCATCACCGAGGCCCTGGGCACCCTGTCCACCGGGGCCGTGACCCTGGACCCTGCGGACAGCTCCACGGTGTACCTGGGCCTCGGGAACTGGCTGACCCGGGAAGGCTACGGCGGCACCGGCCTGGTGAAGAGCACGGATGGGGGCAACACCTGGAGCGCCCCCACCTACTTCGACACTTCCAGCAGCATCCGGGACGTGAAGGTGAGCCCCCAGAGCTCCAGCCAGATCCTGGTGGCCACCAACCTGGGCATCTACCGCTCCACCAACGGGGGGACCAGCTTCACCAAGGTCAGCTCCACCGCCACCTGGACCCTCGCCTACACCGGAGGCAGCGGATGGACCGCCGCCACCCAGGGGGGCCTGGTCTACTCCAGGGATGGCGGAGCCACCTGGTCCACCAGTTCGGGCGTGGGCACGGTCTCCCGGGTCTTCGTGACCTCGTCCCAGTCCAACCCCAGCCGCTGCTGGGCCCTGGCCGAAGTGTCGGGGGGCTGCGAGCTGTATACCTCCTCGGATGGGGGCGCCACCTACAGTGCCCTTGGGGCCTCCTCCAAAAAAATGACCAACAGTGGCAACACGTCGTACCTCTCCGGCGTGGTGGGGAGCCAGGGCTGGTACGACCAGATGGTGCTCATCCATCCCACGAACCCCAGCCTCATCATCGCCGGGGGTAGCCTCAACGCGGCCGTGAGCCGGGACGGGGGCACCACCTGGGCCAACCTGTCCGATTGGCTGGGCTACAACAGCCTGCCCTACGTCCATGCCGACTTCCACAGCGGGGCCTGGGGGCCCGATGGCGCCCTGTATCTCGGCACCGACGGTGGCATCTTCAAGAGCACGGACGCCGGCAAGACCTTCACCAGCACCCTGAACAAGGGCATCTCCACCCACCTCTTCTACAACCTCAGCAGCAGCCCCGCCAATCCCGACGTGGTGATCGGCGGCCTTCAGGACTGCGGCACCCGGCTGCGGGTGGGCGCCACCACGGTCTACAACCAGGTGATCGGCGGGGACGGGTTCGGCTGCCTGGTGCACCCCAAGAACGCCAGCCTCATGCTGGGCAGCCTCTACTACACGGACATCTACAAATCCACCAACGGCGGCAGCAGTTGGGGTGATGGCGGTTCGGGCATCTCGGGATCGGGCCCCTTCATTTCCAAGATCGTGGGCAGCGCCGCGGATAGCACGGGCAACACGGCCTACACCATCACCAACACCACGGTGTACAAGACCACCAACTTCGCCTCCTCCTGGACGGCCATGGGGACCTCGGGCCTCTCGGGGACCCTGCGCAATGTGGCCGCCGCCAAGTCCAATGGCCAGGTGGTGGGCGCCGTCACGAGCTCCGGTGTCTACCTCACGTCCAATGGCGGCTCCAGTTGGACCGCCGGGGCGGCCCTGCCGGGCAGCGGGGGCAGCCTGAGCAACCTGTGGTTCGACACCACCAATGCCAACACGGTCTATGTGAGCTCCGTGGCCCTGGACAAGACCAAGTCCCACCTGTGGAAGTCCACCAACTTCGGCCAGAGCTGGACGGCCATCGATGGTTCCGGCTTCCCCGCGGGCATCCCGGTGAATGTCATCCAGAACGATCCCACCAACAGCCAGGTACTCTTCGCGGGAACCCATCTGGGGGTCTACACCTCCACCAATGGAGGCTCCAGCTGGACCCGCTTCGGCAGTGGGCTGCCGCTGGTGAACTGCACCGACTTCTACATCAGCCCCGATGGCACCATGATGCGGGCCGCCACCTTCGGCCGGGGCATCTGGGAGCTCACCACCATCGACATCCCCCAGACCCCAACCATCAGCCAAGGCCCCCAGAGCATCACGGTTCCCGAAGGTCAGACGGCCACCTTCTCCGTCACCGCCACGGGTGGCGCGCCCCTGGTCTACCAGTGGAAGCGCAACGGCACCGCCATCGCGAGCGCCACCTCCACCAGCTACACCACCCCTCCCACGGTCCTGGCAGACTCCGGCACCCAGTTCACGGTGACCGTGTCCAACAGTGCAGGCAGCGTGATCTCCAGCCCCGCCATCTTGACCGTCGTCCCTGCCCCCTTGTCCTTCCTGACCCAGCCCGCCAACCAGACGGTCACCCTGGGGGGCTCTGCCACCTTCACCACCTCCGTCACCGGGGGCACCAAGCCCTACACCTATGCCTGGCAGAAGAACGGAATCGCCATCCCCAGCTCCAACCTGGCCACCTACACCTTCACCCCCACCCAGGCGGACAATGGTGCCAAGTTCAAGGTGGTGGTGACCGACAGTTCCTCCCCCATCAAGACCCTCACCAGCACTGAAGCCACCCTCACGGTCCAGAACGTGACCACGGAAAAGATCGTGAATGGTGGGTTCGAAGCCGGCACGGGCAGTTGGACGGGCAGCACCGGGGTCATTGGCGCCTGGGCAGGCGGCACCTACAACCAGCCCGCCTATGAAGGCACCAAGTCAGCCTTCTTCGGAGGCAATGGCAAGACCACCACGGAGACCCTGCACCAGACCGTGGCCCTGCCCAGCACCCTCACCACCGCCACCCTGAGCTTCTACCTCCACATCGACACCAAGGAGACGGAAGCCAAGGTCTACGACACGCTGGCAGTCCAGATCCGCAACAGTTCGGGGGTGGTGCAGAAGACCTTGGTGACCTACTCCAACACCAACTCCGCCGCCGGATACCAGCTGCGTTCCTTCGATGTGAGCGCCTACAAGGGGCAGACGATCCAGGTCTTCTTCACCATGACCGAGGACGCCAGCCTGGCCACCAACTTCCTGGTGGACAAGGTGAGCCTGATGGTGCGCTAAGCAGGTACGGTGCGCAAAGAAGGGGGCCCGGTGGGCCCCCTTTTGGAGTTTTGACAATTGAGCAACAAAGTTCGCCGATGGTAAAGGGCCTATAAGGAGCTCCCATATATTCACTATACTTAGGGGTCTTACCATTTGGAGTTTTCAATGCGTGGTACCCAGGTGTTGACCTTTCTTTTTCCTCTGGCCTGCCTTTTTGCTCAAACGCCGCCGGCCATCACGAACCAAGCAACAGCCCAACATGCGCTCAGTTCGGCGGGAAGAGGATCTGAAACCCTCGCCCAGGTGGCGATCCGCCCCAACCGCCTTGGATGGAGAGTTGAGCAGCCCAAAACCGAAGTTTGGAAGCGTGCTGATCTACAGAGATTGCGTCGTGCACCTTTGGTAGATGGTTCAGAGGTTTTTGTGCTGAACGACTCCGAGTTGCATTGCCTATATCTGGCCACGGGTAAGACCCGCTGGACTGCAAAGCTCCCGAAGGAGTCGGACCCTTGGGTGAGTCCCCTCCACCTTTCCGAGGACCGCGTCTTTTTCAGTGATGAAAATTACCAACTATTCGCCCTAGACCGAAAGACAGGAGAGCAGGTCTGGAAAACCCAACTGGAGAAACACAAGCCGAATTTTGAAAACAGCACTCGCAGCCAACCGGTTTCCCAACCCTCCATTTCCGGAGGAACCCTTTTTGTGGGGACCTGGGGACTCGTTGTGTTTTCGCACGTGGGCGAATTACACGCACTTGATCTGGCAACCGGCAAACTGCTTTGGACAACAAAATTGAAAGATGGCATGGATCAGCCCCCCATCCTTGCAAGGGACATGGTATTGGCGCGGGGCGGAAAGGCCGTGACCCGAGTAAATGCAAAGAGCGGGGCGCTGGATCGCGTGTTTGCTGCAGAATCTGGATTCCAGACCCGGGTAGTGACCGAGAATGGCAAGGCCTGGTTTAACTCTGGTGGCTGGCTTCAGGCCTTAGATCTTGAGACAGGCGAGACGAAGCGCCTGCTTAAAACCAATTGGTCCGTGTTGCCTTTTCCTGCGGAAGGCATGCTAATCACACCCAAATACTCGGTCTTTGGGAGGGGAACGGTTGTAGTACTGGATCCAATCACGGGGAAGACCGTTTGGGAGGGAAAAGACAAATTAATTGGCGATCCAGTAGCCTTTCAGGGTGGAGTAATTTTCCCAACCTCCGACGATGTCCTTGTCGCACAGGAGATGCTAACCGGCCAAGACCGGTTTCGTATCAAACTCCTCGGCGAGCTAACAGACACGCTACTTCCTATGGCCAACGGCCTATTGGTGCAGTGCCTGAATGGCAAGTCAAAAAATGAGGAATTCTTAATCGCATTAGAAGCCAGCAAAGGCACAGAACAATGGCGTTGGAAGCTACCCAAGGATATGAAGAGATCCCTGGTTTTCGCGCCTGAAGGCCTGCTGGCCCCCGCCGCTGAGGGTCTGATGCTCTTCAGGTAAACGGACGAATAAGGCATACCAAACTGCCACCCTGCGCCTGCCTTCCTGCCTCTGCGGTGCACCTCATCCTCAAACGCGTCCTGCACCCTGGCCCAAACCCAGTGCTGGAGTCGGTGTTGGCGATGCTGCCCTTGGCATCCTGCATGATGCAGTTCGGCTCCTCGCAATGGTCCAGGCCCAGCATGTGTCCCACTTCATGAACCGCAGTGGCCAAGGTTCGATGTTCGAGTCGGGCCTTGTCGACGTTCCGCTTCAGCCGGAAGGTGGACACCACGGCGCTGGGCCCCGGACAGAACCCGTAGCCGAAGATGCCCCAGTCGTCGAATGGGGCCTTGGTGCAGGAGATGTCCACCTGGGTCAGCCCAAGGATATGGCCCCCCTTTCCTTCGGAGCGCCCTTTCAAGAACCCCAGCAGGCCATCCGCCCGGAATCGGGATGGCCGGAACTTGGAGCGAGTGGATTCCGGAACCGGAATGCCTGGGACGCGGGCGAGGGTCACGGGCAGCGTCTTGGGCAGTTCCCTTTCGAGGGAAGCCATCAGGTGCTCGGGAAAGGCTCCCAGGGGCATAAGCACGAGCCGAACTCGGTGTGTGGGGGGTTCCTGCGCCGATGCCAGGATTCCCGCCAGCCCCAGAAGGATCCCCCACCCCCGTTTCGCCACGATCGACCGCCCCCTGCGCCATGGAACCATGCTGGCCTCTTTGGAAGGAAAAGCCCCCCCAGAATGCCGACCCCACGGCTGAAAGGCGAGCTGGCCGAAGCAGGAACCCGTGGGGATTCTGCCATGAATGGGGGTACTGCCTGCTTGCTGCCCTCGCGAGTTTCCCCCATTGACCCCCACGAGGTGGGCAGGCCGAGCCAGCCCTCCTCGTCCGCCTTACCCCACCACCACCCTCGGCGGCTGGGTGAATATTCGGGGCAGGTCCCATCCAGATTCCCGATTTCAGCGTTGAGCCAGGGGAAGACCTGTCCCGTGGAGGAAAGATGCTCACCTTGGTTCGACTCTGGTTCTGGGCCGTGTTTT
>CAZPUI010000053.1:12784-14626 GCA_964589695.1 uncultured Solibacteraceae bacterium
GGGCGGGTTGGCGCGGGGGACGCCCTCTCCGTGGGAGGAAAGTGGCTCACTTTGGTTGGATCTGGGTTCTGGGCGGTGTTTGCCGCCATGCTGGCCGTCACCACCGGGGCGGGCCTTGGGGGGAACGTGGGGGCGGCCTTTATGCGCCTGGCCCGGGATCCCTGGGGCCTGGCAACCCTCTTCGACGCCTACTTTGCCTTCCTCATGGTCTGGGGCTGGATTGCCTGGCGGGAAGGCACCTGGATTCGTCGACTCACCTGGCTGGGGGCCATCCTGCTCCTGGGGAACTTCGCCCTGGCCGCCTATGCCCTTCTGGCCCTAAGGAAGGCCAAGGGCGTGGATGAACTTTTCCAAAGAACCTGATATTCCGTGGAGGTTTCCATGCGCATCCCCGCCCTGGTCCTGCTTCTCATTTCCGGCTCCACCTTCGGCACCGGCCGCGACCTACCGCCCCCCACCGTGCCCAAGGTGGACCTGGCCCGGTACATGGGGGATTGGCATGAGATAGCCCGGCTGCCCAACCCCTTCCAGAAGCAGTGCCTTCAGACCACCGCCAAATACACCCTCACGGGGGATGGCAAATTCAGTGTGGTCAACGGCTGCCTCACCCCCAAGGGGACATGGAAAGAGGCCACCGGGCGGGCCCGGGTGGTGGACGCCACCACCGGTTCCAAGCTGGAGGTGACCTTCTTCTGGCCCTTCTACGGCGATTATTGGGTGCTGGACCTGGATTCCGACTACCGCTGGGCCCTGGTGGGCACCCCCGACCGCAAGTACCTCTGGGTCATCAGCCGCACCCCCACCTTGGACCCCGCCCTCCTGGACCGCATCCTGGGCCGGGCCCGGACCCTGGGGTTCGACCTGGCGAAGCTGATCCGGAGCCAGGCCTGATCAAACCCCCACCTCCGGCAACCCTTCCAGGCTCAGGGCGAGGTCCAGGAGGTGGATGAGCCGAAGGAGTGACTCGGGACTGACCCTCTGGGTTCCCATGAGGATGTTCAGGGCTCCGCCCAGGAGGTCCAGGCCCAGGGCCTGACAGTGGGCCTGGGCCTCCTGAAGACGCTCCAGCTGCGCGCGTGTCGGGCTCCGTGGTCCGACCTCCGCAAGGCCTTCCAGGGTGACCAGCAGCCCCGTCAGAACTTGTTGAAGCCGGGTGGTGCGCTGGAAGGGCACGGGCGGAGGACTGCCCATCCGGGATCGCAGACGCTGAAGCCACCCCGTACCCTTCTGGGCTTTGGATTGGAAGTCCAGGGAAAGGGAGCACAGGGCGCCACCCTCCTCGATGAGAAGGGCGAGGGGTTCCAGCGGGGTTCGACTCCCCACCCGGGTGACCCCCACCAGCACGTGCCGAACCCTGGCCTTGCCCTCCAGGGTCTCCACGAGATGGTTCAGCCTTGGGCCCGCGGCAAGGGGCATCTCCAGCACCACCCAGCGCCCCTGAAAATCTCCCACGGGCCAGCGCAGAACCTGGTCCAGCTCGTGGAAGGCAGGCTCACCTACCCGAGCCACCCTCAGCAGGAAGAGGGTCTCCTCCCGTGCCCAGCATCCCACCCCTTCCCGCAATCGGTCCCTCAGGGCCTCCCAGTTCGCGCATCCCAAACCCTCCCCACGCGGGTCTCCCAGGGCGAGGGGGTCTTCCATCTGGATGCGGGTGTCGGCACCTGCCGCGAGCCGCCCATCCTCCGAGGTTCGCACCCCTTCCAGATGCAGAAGGCCCGTGCAGAGATGCTCCGCGGTCCAGCCGCCCCCCAGGAGGGGCAGGGTGTGCCAGGCCGCCTCGCGTGTGAAGGAAGGATCATGGGCATCGGGTCTGACCAGACTGGCGGTGCGCACACAACCCTC
>CAZPUI010000054.1:0-14477 GCA_964589695.1 uncultured Solibacteraceae bacterium
TTTGGCGTTGATAGCGGGGCTAAATATTCGCACTTTCACACGAATATTATTGAAAAATTAAAAATCAAAGGAAGTCAGGTAACGAGAACATGGACCTGGGGTGTGGGAGGATTTGGCACTTTGGCAGCCGTGACTGTGCCTGAAACAACCTTGGTCCTTGGTGATTTCAGCTTGACTTTCAGACAGCATAAAGCAACTGAAAAAGGAATTGGCGTTTTTGCCCGAATGGATGGGGTTCTTGGCAACAATCTGAACGCGCGAAGGCTCATCCTGGACTACCCAGCAGGTCAATTTTTGTTGGAATAAGTGGCCGCAGAAGGGAATACCACGCCAAAGCCACAACAAACTTGGGGTACTGCCATGTGCCTGCAAATGATTTCGGCGTGGCCCCTCTTCCCTCCGCCAGGGCGCCGTCTGAAATGATGTGGTCCATCGATTCAAATCCGCCCTACGACGCAACCCGCAATTGGCCCTGAAGGGGAGCTTCGCAGATCGACCAGCACCTGGGCTCGGTCGAAATAGGGTTGGAAATGGTATACAACGGCTTCGAGTGCAATCAGGCTGCCTTCAGCCTGAGGTTGCTAGGGAAGCCAGGGTACTCACCTGGAAACCGGGCCTCGTCCATAGGGGCTCCCGGGCCGTGGTGAAGATTGATGTGGGGCGACGTCCGCGTTTCACGGACGTATCACCCTGGATTGCCGGGGCTGCATGGTGCGCGACCACTGTCTTTTGGAGTGACACACCGATCCTCTGAACAAGTAAACTCTCTCCACTGTTCCCAAGAGGTGATCCATGCCGTGGCCTATGCTCCCCGTCATAGTGCTGTCTGTGCTGGCCCAGACCGGGCCCGGAATGCCGCCGGGTCGGCCCCAGGACTGGGTCGGCCAGGAGGGACGCTGGAAGCAGGTGGGTGCGGCCCTCATGGCCAAGGCCCCGGCGGAGGTCCGGAATGGAGATCCCTATGCGAAGCTCCGGTACCTCTACAACGCCTATACCGACCTGCTGATCCAGCACAACGTTCCCCTCAACTATCGGTTCGAGGGGCGGGTTGCCAACCTGGGTTCCGATTGGGCCTGTTCTAGCCATGCCACCAACCTCAGTGGCCTCTTCCAGGGTTCGGGTCTGACGAGCCTCCAGATGGTGTTCGTGCGGGGGGCCAAGAGCAGCACCCTGGCTTCGCTCAAGGCGGGGGTCAACAGTGACCATGGAGCCCTCTTCGTGATCCTGGATGGGACGGCTCTGGTTTTCGATCCCTGGCTCCCCGCCTTCCTCACCACCAAGACCTACAGCAACTCCATGCAGCGGGAGTTCGGTGGGCTGCCCTATCCGCTCTGGACCCTGGTGATGCGGCAGCTGCAGTACGACCTGTTTGTTTGCTCCGAACCCTCGGGCCAGGCGATTCCCTGGCAGAAGTCCCCCGAGTTGGCCCTGTCCCGGGACAACATCACGGTCACGGATGACCCCAAACCGTCGAAGCCTGCCCGGCCCATCCATGGACCCCACTGGAGGCTGGAGAGGATCGCCTGCTCCACGGACAGCCTCTTGGCCACGGGTGAGGTGGCACGGGCCGTGGGGACCTACCAGAACCGAATCTGGTCCTGGGTCTACAAGCGGGTGGGGGCAGAACCCATCCTCGTCCGGACCCGCGTGGACCTCAGCCATCCCGAAACCCTGTCCTTTCTTACGCCGGGAACGGCCTCCCTCGTCCTGCGCATCACGGAGGATGGACCCTCGGGCTACACGGAGCGAAAGGGGTACGCGGATCTGGGATGGAGCCATGAGGGGGCGGACGGCCGATCGCTCGGGCGCAACAAGGATTCCGCGTACGTGGGCTACGACCGCAAGGGATTCCTGTCGCCGAAGGAAGCGGGTCCCTACCTGCCGACCCTCAACCACGCGCTGCCTGTGCCCGCAGGCCAGCCCGGAGCCCGTTTCGTGTTCTATGCCGCCACCGGAATGGGGGCCGTGCACTACCACTTCGTTTGGTCCGGTGCGGGCTCCGCCGCCGCCGTCGTCCAGAAGCCCTCGTTCGAAGGACGCTGGAAGACAGAATGGGGTGTCATCGAACTCGTGGTCAGGGATCGCCAGGTCAAGGGCACCTACCCCCACGATGCGGGTCGAATCGAAGGTCAGCTCTCCTCGGATCGGATGTCCTTCAAGGGCATTTGGAAGGAAGCGCCGACCTTCCTGCCCCCCAAGGACCAGGGTGAACTTGAGTTCCAGCTCTCCGAGGACGGCACCCGCTTCCAGGGGCGCTACTGGTACGGGGCCCGGAAGCCGGGTGACCCGGGCAAGTCCTGGATGGGTCAGAAGATCACCGGATCCGGCGGCACTCCCTGAGGGGGACTTACACGGCCAACGCCTTTCCATGGAGGCAAAAACCCCGCAGGACGGGGCTTCCGGTTCATCTGCGCGGGCTGGTGAGCCGTAGGGCCACCCACCCGCAAGGACGGAGCCCCGGGGATGCCTGGCGTGCCGCATCGCTGGAGCCAGGAGGTGAAGCCTGAACCGCCTGGCGACGCCTTTGCCACACCCGCGACCCTTCCTCACGTCCATTTCTGCCTACAATGGCCCTGCTTTCCCGCCCATCCCCTGGCCCAATTCCTGCAGTGTCCGCCTTCTTTGGCCATTCAACTGTCCTCGGTTCAGGAGCCATGCCCCAGTCCTCCGCCCCCTCGCCTTCGTCCCTCACGGCCGTGCTGTTGGCGGGGGGCCTGGGTACGCGGTTGCGTTCCGTGGTGTCGGACCGGCCCAAGGTCATGGCCTTGGTGGCGGGCAGACCTTGCCTGGAGTACTGGCTGGAGGCCCTGGTGGGGCTGGGGATTCGTCGGGCGGTGCTCTGCACGGGCTACGGGGCCGAATTCATCCAGGCCCATTTCGGGGACCGGTTCGGTGAGCTCGAGCTGGTCTATTCCCGGGAGGACCAGCCCCTGGGCACGGGGGGCGCCTTGGCGCTGGCCCTGGCGCAGCGCCTTTCGGATCCCTTCCTGGTGCTCAATGCCGATTCCTTCCTGAGGGCTGACCTGGGGGCCTTCCTGGCATGGTTCGGGGCCGAGGCCCGGTCCCATGCCCTCCTGGCCCTCGCCGTGGAGGACCGCAGCCGCTACGGGGGGCTGGAACTGGATGGGGAAGGCCGGGTGAGGGCCTTTCTGGAGAAGGGGGAAGGGGGACCCGGGCTGGTGAACGCCGGGGTCTACCTGCTGCGGGCCGAGGCCCTAAGGGGTCTGCCCCTGGACCGCCCCACCAGCCTGGAACGGGAGGTCTTCCCAGCCTTGGCGACCCAGGGCGCGCTCCAGGCCCATGTGCTTCCCGGGTCCTTCCTGGACATCGGCACGCCCGAGTCCTATGCCGAGGCCCCGGCCTTCTTCACCGGCAATAACGAGGGGGGGCCGCCCGGCCGAGGGGCGGTCTCTGCGTCCCCCCTCGTGCTCCCCCACGGGGTGTCCGGGCCAAGCCCGTCCACGCCGACCGGCAATAACGAGGGGGGACCGCCCGGCCGAGGGGCGGTCTCTGCGTCCCCCCTCGTGCTCCCCCACGGGGTGCCCGGGCTAAGCCCGTCCACCCCGTCTGATTCCACGGAGAGGTCATGACCATGAAGGTTCTCATCACCGGCATCACGGGCATGGTGGGCAGTCACCTGGCGGAGTACATCCTGGCGGAGCACCCCGATGCGGAGGTCCATGGCCTGGTGCGATGGCGCAGTCCCATGGACAACATCGCCCACCTCACGGGGAAGGTGCAACTCCACCTGGCGGAACTACGGGACCTCCATTCCCTGGTGGCCCTCATGGAGAAGGTGCGGCCGGACCGCATCTTCCACCTTGCCGCCCAGAGCTATGTTCCTGTGAGCTTCGACGCCCCCGCGGACACCCTCCACACCAATGTCATCGGCACGGTGAACCTGCTGGATGCCGTGCGCATGACGGGCCTGGATCCCCGGATCCACATGTGCAGTTCCTCGGAGGTCTACGGTCAGGTCACGGCGGAGGAAGTGCCCATCCGGGAGTCCAATGCCTTCCGCCCCGCCAGTCCCTACGCCGTGTCCAAGGTGGGCGAGGACATGCTGGCCCTGCAGTACTTCCTGTCCTATGGCCTCAGGACGGTGCGCACCCGCATGTTCACCCACACGGGGCCGCGCCGGGGTTCGGTCTTTGCCGAGAGCGCCTTCGCCCTGCAGATTGCGGAGATCGAAGCGGGGGTGCGTCCCAATCCCGTGAAGGTGGGCAACCTGGACAGCGTGCGGACCCTGGCGGATGTGCGGGATACGGTGCGGGCCTATTGGCTGCTGCTGGAACACTGTCCCGGCGGGGAGGTCTACAACATCGGCGGCACCCGCACCATGACGGTGGGAGAGGTGCTGCAGATCCTGGCCTCCCAGGCCACCTGTCCCATCACCCACGAGGTGGATCCAAGCCTGCTCCGGCCGTCGGATGTCACCCTCCAGATCCCCGACACGTCGAAATTCCGGGCCGCCACGGGCTGGGAACCGCGGATCCCGGTGGAACAGACGCTACGCGATCTCTTGGACTACCACCGGGCGGGCGTGGCCCGCCGAAGGGAGGCTCGGCCATGATCATCTCCCGCACCCCGTACCGCGTGTCCTTCTTCGGGGGCGGCACGGACTACCCCGCCTGGTACACGGAAGAAGGGGGGGCCGTCCTCTCCACCACCATCGACAAGTACTGTTACCTGAGCTGCCGGGTCCTGCCGCCTTTCTTCTCCACCCGGCACCGCATCGTCTGGTCCCACATCGAGGGCGCCGCCAGCGTTTCCGAGATCCTCCATCCCGCCGTGCGGGAAGGCATGCGCTGGCTGGGCTTCGACGACACCGTGGGTCTGGAGATCCATCACCAGGGTGATCTGCCCGCCCGGGCGGGGATGGGCTCCAGCTCCTCCTTTGCCGTGGGCCTCATCAAGGGCCTGCTGGCCCTCCGGGGGCAGATGGTGGGCAAGCGGGACCTGGCCCTGAAGGCCATCACCCTGGAGCAGGAGGTGCTGAAGGACAACGTGGGCTGCCAGGACCAGATCGCCGCGGCCTACGGGGGCCTGAACCTCATCCAGTTCAGCCGGAATGGTCACTTCAAGGTGGACCCCGTGCCCCTGCCCGCGGTGCGCATGGAGGCCCTGGAGGAGCACCTGATGCTCTTCTACACAGGCTCCAGCCGCCTGGCCACGGAGATCGCCGCCCAGGTGGTGGCCAACCTGCCCAGCAAGCGGGAGGAGCTGCGGCGCATGCGCAAGCTGGTGGACGAGGCGTTGGTGGTCCTCACGGGCGTGGGGGACCTGGACGATTTCGGCCGCCTGCTCCACGAGGCCTGGCAGATCAAGCGGGGCCTGGGGGCCTCGGTGAGCAATCCCACCCTGGACGAGATCTACCAGACCGCCCTGGACCACGGAGCCCTGGGGGGCAAGCTTCTGGGGGCCGGGGGCACGGGCTTCATGCTCTTCTTCGTCGCCCCGGAACGCCGGGCCGAGCTGAAGAAGGCCCTGCCCCAGTGCCTCCACGTACCCTTCTCCTTCGAGCAGGAGGGCAGCGTCCTCATCCACTACGAACCCAACGGATTCCTGTCCCGGCCCGCACTGCCGGCAGTGCGCGCCTGACCCAAGGCACAGGGAGGCAAGGGTGCTGAAGGCTGAAGGCCACCAGGAACAGGGATCAGGGAAGGCATACCGTGCCCGAAGCCCGAGGCCCTGCCCCGGCCGCGAACCCGTCGGTCCAGGCCAAGCTCTCCAAGCCTTCTACACCTATCCCTTCCATCCCTTCCATCCCTGTTATTTCCATCTTTCAATCCGAGACAATAACCTTCGATCTGGATTTTTTCCCATTACACCCCTGTCGCAAGTTGCCCAAGCGGGTTTTATAGCTCGATGGACACGCTCACAGAGACTTTTAAAAGAAATGATGAACAGGGATGGAAGGGATGGAAGGGATAAGGACTGGCCAGGTACGGTGGTCTTAGCTTCGATACGAAAAGCAATAAGAACAGGGATGAAGGGGATGCAGTCCCATCTTTTATCCCCTTCATTCCCTTTATCCCTGTTTAAAAATCTTTTCAATCCTCCTGAACATGCATTCAACTGCAATTGTCGAAAGAAATTCAATTCAGTTCCTCCAATAATCCCCGTTCGAACCCGGATATCTGAGTACCCAGCCCCACGCTTTTCTCCGTGTCCTCATGCCACGCATGCGTGGCATCTCCGTGTTTAACCCCTTCCCTGTGGAGTCTCCATGATCTCCCCCGATGTGCTCGACTTTTTCCGCGACAAGAATGTGCTCGTCACCGGCGGGACGGGCCTGATCGGCCGTCAGGTGGTGGACCTGCTCTGCGGGGCGGGGGCGAAGGTCACCATCGTCTCCCTGGACCACCTGAACGTGGATGCTCGGGCGGAGCATATCCTGGGCGACCTGACGGAATTCGGCTTCTGCCGCGAGGTGACGGCGGGCCGGGATTGCGTGTTCCAGGTGGCGGGGGTGAAGGGCTCCATCGATGTGTCCAAGACCCAGTTGGCCAGCCACTTCGTGCCCACCCTCATGTTCAACACCAACGTGCTGGAGGCCAGTCGCCTCAACAAGGTGCCCAAGGTGCTCTACACCAGCTCCATCGGCGCCTACACCAGCGCCCCGGAGTTCCGGGAAGACATGGAGACCCCCGGTGATTTCTCGAGTCCGCCCATGGACTTTGCCGGCTGGGCCAAGCGCATGGCCGAGCTCCAGATCCACGCCTACAAGGTGCAGCACGGTCTCACGAACTTCGCCATCGTGCGGCCCTCGAATGTCTACGGGCCCGGGGACAACTTCGATCCCGAGAACGCCATGGTGATCCCCACCCTCCTGTGCCGTATTCACCGCGGGGAGGATCCCGTGCGGATCTGGGGGGATGGCACCGCGGTGCGGGACTTCGTCTACAGCAGGGATGTGGCGGAGGGCATGCTCCAGGCCCTGGTCCACGGCACGGATGGGCGGCCCGTGAACATGGGCAGCGGCGTGGGCACCACCATCCGGGAACTGGTGGAGACCCTGGCCAGCTTCATCGACTTCCGCTTTGAATTCGACACCACCAAGTCCTCGGGCTACCCCAAGCGGGTCATGGACATCACCCTGGCCCGGAACACGATCGGTTACGACCCCACCACCTCCCTGAAGGAAGGACTCCAGCAGACCTGGGCCTGGTTCCTGGCCCACCAGGACGAGTACCACCAGCGGCACAACTACTTTGCCAAGGTCTAACCATGAACATCCAGCGCACCCAACTCGACGGCGTGCTCCTCATCACGCCCCCCACGAACTTCGAGGATTTCCGGGGCAGCTACGTGGAGCTCTACAACGAGGCGCTCTACCGCGAAGCGGGCATCGACGCGACCTTCGTCCAGGACGATATCTCCACCTCCAGCCGCCACGTGCTCCGCGGCATCCACGGGGACCAGGAGACCACCAAGCTGGTCTCCTGCCTCCAGGGGAAGTTCTACCTCGTGGTGGTCAACTGGGATCCCACCTCCCCCCAGTACCGCCAGTGGCAGGGCTTCACGCTCTCGGACACCAACCGCCTGCAAGTGCTCATCCCGCCGAAATTCGGGAACGGCCACCTGGTGCTGAGCGAGCAGGCCATCTTCCACTACAAGCAGTCCTCCACCTACAACCGGGCCGGGCAGTTCACCATCCTCTGGGACGATCCCACCCTGGACATCTGGTGGCCCATCCGCACACCGATCCTGTCCCAGCGGGACCTGGGGCGGGCGTAGCGGTTCCACTTCCTCCGTCTTCTCGGGCTCAGAGGCTTAGACACAGAGGACGCAGAGGTCAAAGATGAGGGCACAGAGGCTCAGGCGTCCTGACGTGCAGGATCTAACTTGGCACTTCGCGACGAATCCGAGATTTCAGAATAATTAATCATTTTCTTTAAACAGGATGTTCAGGGTGGGCAGGATGGGGTCTGGCAGATCCCGGCCTCCTGGCCAGGTTCCAGCAAGGGGCGGAGCCGGGGACACGCGTGCGCGCACAGCCGCTCCGCCCCTTGTTGGAACGCGCGCGGCTTTGCCGCACGCCCCGCGAAGCGGGCAGGCCAGGACGCCTTGTGCCGTAAGTCCAATCAACAAATTCATCCTGCATATCCTGTCTATCCTGTTGGAAATTTCATTTGTTTGTGGGCCGACGAATTGGAGCAGGATGACACTCCCGATTCCCGTTGATTGGTTCTTGGGGGTTGCCAAAGGCGCAATAAAGGCTGTCATGATTTGGCTTTTTGGCGATGAGGTCGCAAACCAGGTCGGGAGGCCTGAAGATCCTTTTCTCCGTGTCCTCATGCCACGCATGCGTGGCATCTCCGTGTTTAGCCCGCTCTTCGGCTACTTCAGGACCGCCTTGGGCCAAGGTGTTCCTGGCGGCTCAATTCAAACGTTCCTAGCAGAAATTGCCGATCAGAAGATGCCTTCGTCCTCCCGCGGATTTCTCACCAGGACCGCTGTGGGCTCGGGGGCATGCTTCCCCTGTTTGGCATCCCATCTGCATTCCGACCAACTCCCCAGGAGTAGGCATGTCCCAGCCCCAGCCCTCCCATGACCGGCCGCGCATCATCTGCCAGATGCGGATCAAGAACGAGGCCCGCTGGATTCGGGAGGTTCTGGACAGCATTGCGAAGGTGGCCCAGGGCATCGTGATCCTGGACGATGGCTCCACCGACGAGACGCCGGCCCTGTGCAAGGCCCATCCTGCGGTGCTGGAATACCGCTGGCAGAACGAACCGCAGCTGGACGAGGTGCGGGACAAGAACTGGCTGCTGAAGATGGCCCTGTCCAAGGATCCGGACTGGATCCTGTGCATGGACGGGGACGAGATCCTGGAGGACAGCGCGCCGGAACGGATCTGGGAGGCCATCCGCACCTGTCCTGCGGATGTGGCGGTGCTGGACATCGAGTTCCTCTACATGTGGAATGACCTCCACCACTACCGGGTGGATGGCATCTACGGCCGCCTCTTCCACCACCGGCTCTTCAGCCTGGAGGGTCAGAATCGCCAGGCCCTCTCCTTCAAGCCCACGGCCCATGGCGGGAACTTCCACTGCGAGAGCGTGCCCCCGAACATCCTGGGCCGGTCCATGGAAATCGATGTGAAGGTGAAGCACCTCGGCTACATGTACCCGGAGGACCGGGAGCGGAAGTACCACTGGTACAAAGGCCACGATCCGGCCCATGCGGTGCAGGGCTACTACGAGCATCTGCTGGACCAGCCGGGCATGCAGATCGTGATTTGGGAGGAACGCCCCTTCGCGGCCAGCACCTCCAAGCAGGAACTGAAGCCTGACTACTACTACGCCAACGCTCGGCGAAACGTGGCGGACAAGGTCCCCCGCACCGCCCGGCGGGTGCTGGATGTGGGCTGTGGCCAGGGCCTCACGGGGGGGCTGCTGCGGGCCGAGCGGGGCATCGAGGTCGTGGGCATGGAGATCCACGAGGATGTGGCGGTGATGGCCCGCAGGCATCTGGATCGGGTGGTGGTGGGGGACCTGGAGACCATGCAGCTTCCCTTCGAGCCCGGCTACTTCGATTGCATCATCGTGGCGGATGTGCTGGAGCACCTGGTGGATCCCTGGGCGGCCCTGGAGAAGCTCCTGGTGCACCTCGCCCCCGAGGGCACGGTGGTGGCCAGCATCCCCAACATCCGGAACCTGGATGCCCTGGGCAAGGTGGTGGCGGGTTCCTTCGATTACGCCGAGCAGGGCATCCTGGACCGCACCCACCTGCGCTTCTTCGCCCTGGGGGACATGCACAAGCTCTTCGAGCGGGTGGGGCTCCGGGCCCAGGTGGCCGAGGTGGTGCGGGATCCCATCTTCGCCAGCGTGGACCTGAGGTCCTTCACCAAGCCCACGAACCTGGAGTTTGGTCGCCTGGTGATCCGGGATGCCACCCCCGCGGAGATCGAGGAATTCACCACCATCCAGTACATCTTCACCGCCACGCGGATCGCGGTGCCCCAGGTCCTGAAGCCCGCCGCCCCCGTGGCCTCGGTGGTCATCCCCGTCTTCAACAACTACGCCTACACCAAGGCCTGCATCGAATCCCTCTTCAAGGTGGGGGAGAAGACCCCCTTCGAGGTCATCGTGGTGGATGATGCCTCCACGGACGGGACCGCCGAGCAGGTGGCCCTGCTGCCCTATCCGGTGAAGGTGGTGCGCCATCCCGAGAACCGTGGCTTTGCCATCAGCTGCAACGATGGGGCCAAGGCCGCCACCGGGCGCTACGTGGTCTTCCTCAACAACGACACCCTGGTGTTGCCGGGGTGGTTGGATGCCGCCGTGGCCCGGCTCCAGGGGGATCCCACCGTGGGGCTGGTGGGCAACCTCCAGATCTTCCCGGACACCCAGAAGGTCCAGCAGGCGGGCATCGTCTGCGGGCCCAACAAGATGGTCTACAGCATCTACAACAACGATCTGCCGGCGGATCACCCGGCGGTGAACAAGCCCCGGGAATTCCAGCTCATCGCAGGCAGCTGCATGTTCCTGGAGCTGGCTTTCTTCCGGGAGCTGGGGAGCTTCGACGAGGCCTACCTCAACAGTTGTGAGGATGTGGACCTGTGCATGAAGGTGCGCCAGGCGGGCCGCAAGGTCTTCTATGAGCCCAAGAGCCGCATCTACCACTTCGAGTCCAAGACGGTCTCGGGCCACTCCAAGACCAGCTCCAACTACAAGCGCTTCCTCCAGCGCTGGGGCGATGCCCTGGTGCAGGACGACCAGCGGATCCTGGAGGAGGATGGTTTCCGGGCCGCCACCGTGGACCTGGGGAGCCTGCAGGAAGTGGTGCTCATCGCCCCGCCCCGGAACTTCAAGGAGCCCCAGGTATCGGGCTACAGCGGGTTCTCCAAGAACCTGGGCCTGGGCTACCTGGCCGCCGTCCTGCGGGACAAGGGTGTGAAGGTGTCCGTGCTGGATGCCTTTGCGGAGGGCATCGATCGCTTCGTGCCCGTGGACCGGGACGTCTCCGATCAGGGGGGACCGCCCGGCCGCGCTGAACAAGCCGGAGTATCTCCCAAAGCACCACCCGCGGCCTCTTCCCCCCTGGACCCCCGCACCAAAGGCGGGCCAAGCCCGCATTTGGTGCCACCTGGCCGCGTCTACATCTGCGGTCTGCCGGTGGAGGAGATCCTGGCCCGAATCCCCGCCACCGCCCGCTGGGTGGGTTTCAACGTGCCCTTCTCCAATGTGGCGGAGATCGTCTTCGAGCTGGTCCAGGTCCTCAAGGCGCGCCGTCCCGAACTCCAGGTGGTGCTGGGGGGCGTCCATCCCTCCACCTTCCCGGAGGCCTGCATGGCCCAGCCCGGGGTGGACTTCGTGATCGCGGGGGAGGGGGAGCACGCCCTGGCCAGCCTGGTGATGGGGGAGGCCCGGGAGGGCATCCCCGGACTCTGGTGGAAGGGCCCCGACGGTGCCCTCCGTCAGCCCCAGAAGGCCGCCCGGATCATGGATCTGAATGCGCTGCCCTTCCCTGCCTGGGACCTGCTGCCCATGGAGCGCTACTTCTCGGTATCCCCCCGGGGCGACCGGCAGCACCGCGCCCTGAGCCTCATCACCTCCCGGGGCTGTCCCTACGACTGCACCTTCTGTTCCGTCCATCCCATCGTGGGGCGCAACTGGCGGGCCCGGTCCCCGGAGAACGTGCTGGCGGAGGTGGCGGCGGCGGTCCAGCGCTATGGCATCAACCACCTGGAGATCGAGGACGATAACTTCACCCTGGATCGGGCTCGGGCCCTGGCCATCCTGCGGGGGCTCCCGCAGGTGGCGCCGGGCCTCACCTGGGCGGCCCACAATGGGATCCGGGTGGACACCCTGGACGATGAACTCCTGGGGGCCATCCGGGACTCTGGCTGCCGCCAGCTGAACCTGGCCATCGAGCACGGCTCCGAGGCGGTGCTGAAGGTCATGAACAAGAAACTCTCCCTGCAGAAGGTGGAGCAGGTGGTGGCGGCCTGTGGGCGCATGGGCATCGCCTGCGTGGGCTTCTGCATCGTGGGCCACCCGGGGGAGAGCGCGGAGGCCTTCCGGGAGTCCTACCACTGCTTCCAGCGCCTGCGCCTCATGGGGCTCACGGCCATCGCCCCCTTCATCGTGAATGCCTACCCCGGCACGGAGCTGCACCGCCGCGCTCGGGAGCAGGGCTGGCTCCACCCCGGCACGGACCAGCAGCTCTTCTTCATCGAGGATGCCTTCGTGAGCGTCACCACCCCGGACTTCGACCGGGAGACCGTGCTCTGGCGGTTGAGGGCCATGGAGGAGCTGAGCGCGAACCCGCATCGCCCCTTCGTGCCCGAACCCTACCGCCCCGTGACCTTCCGGCCCCAGCTGGAAGCCGCGCCCCAGGCCGCCCCACGGTATGCGAGCCTGCTCTGGCTCCGCACCCGGGACGCGGGGTCGGACCTGGTGGGGCTAAGGACCCTGGCCATCCTGGCGGAGGCCAATCCCGGCATGGAGATGACGGCGGTGGTGCCCTCCTCCACCGCGGAGCTGTACGAGGCCTGTCCCCACCTGAACCATGTGATCGGCTTCGAACCCACCCGGGCCCGGTCCAGCCGGGAGTACTTCAACACGCTGGTGGAACGGATCCACCGCCTGGGGCCCCAGGTGGTCCTCCACTCCGGCGAGGTGGGGGACCCCCTGGCCCGGCGGCTGCTGGCCGCCTGCCAGGCCCCCATGCGGGTGGGGTTCGCCGCCCAGGAGGATCCGGGCAACCTCACCCATCCCGTGGAGGTGGAAGGTCCCCTGCAGCTGGAACAGGACCGTCATGGGGCCCTCCTGGCCATGCTGGGCTACCCGGGGAAGGTCCCGGACCCGATGCTTTGGCTCTTGCCCGAAGACGAGGCCTTCGTGGAGGGCTTTCTGGTGAAGCAGGGGCTGGACCCCGCCCGGATCGTGCTGGTGGCCCCCGAGGCCGAAAGCGAGCTGCAGCTCTTCCCCGGCTGGGGGCAGGCCCTCCGGGGTTTCTGCGCCCGGCATCGCCTCACCCCCGTGGTGGTGGGCGGGGCCAGTTCGGAGCCGGTGTTCCAAGTCCTGCGGGACTTTGGGCCCGGTGCCGTGAACGCCGCGGGCCTTTTCGGTCTGCGCCAGACCGCCGCGCTCCTGAAGCGGTGCCGCCTGGCGGTGGGGCCCGAAGCCCGCTGGGTCCACATGGCCACCCACTTCAAGGTGCCCCATGTGGTGGCCCTGGGGGGTGGGACCTTCGGTCGCCACGTGCCCTACGCGCCCACCACCACCGCTGCCGCCCTGCCCCTGGCCTGCTACGGCTGCACCTGGGATTGCCCCTTCACCACCCCCCATTGCCTCACGGCCCTGGCCCCCAAGGTGGTGGAGGAAGCCCTGGAGCAGACTCTGGCCCGCTCGGCACCCACCCCCCGCCTCGTGCTCCAGACCGGATGGACCCCCGGCCCCGGTGCCCCCCAGGGACTCGACCTGGAGGGAGCCCTGGAGCCCGACCGCGTACAAGTTTTGAAAGTGAAGGGGTTCTGACTCATCACAGGGATAGGCTGAAGTGTTGACGACGACCAAGGAGCTTACAGAGATTGAACTCCAGCCGGTTCAACGGCGAGGGAAGGCATGGACTGGGATTGGGGTGGGGACACGACAGGGAAAGATGATTAACAGGGATGGAAGGGATGCTTTCCTGCGGGGGGTCGGTTGGTGGCCATGGATCGGGTTTGATAGGCCGCTTGGAGCGAAAAGCGTTAGAACAGGGATGAAGGGGATAAAGGGGATAGAACTCGAACCCGCATCCCCTTCATCCCCTTTATCCCTGTTAATCATTCCTTTCCCAACAGCGCCAAGGCATGTGGTCAATTTAATCCAATTCCGTGATGGACGAACATCTTGCATTTATCCCTTCCATCCCTTCCATCCCTGTTTCTCAACTTCTTTACCAAAACGCATTGATTCCTCTTTCGTGTCAGCCTTTTTACCTTTGTATCAAACTCTCAATCCCCGTTCAAACCTAGCCCGGAAATCTGAGTTCAAGAAACCGGGAAAGATGATTAACAGGGATGGAAGGGATGGAAGGGATGGAAGGGATAAAAGATACCCTACGCCCCTCCCTGTTTCTCGTATCGCATGATCTGAGCACCATCCTTGTCGAGGCTTCCCATGAGTGTTCCTTCCATTGGCATCGCGGTCTTTCATGGCCTGGGCGACATCCTGAACCTCACGGCGGTGGCCCGGCAGGCCCGGGAGGATCATCCGGAGGCCCGGATCACGTGGTTCACCTCCCGGGCGGGGGCCCAGGTGCTGGAGGGCAATCCCTACGTGGACGAGGTCATCGCCCTGGAGGGGAGCTGGGAGACCTTGGATGGTCGGATCCCCGAGCTGGCCACCTCCCGGCCCTGGCTGCGGTTCTTCGACCCTTCACCCTTCCGGCACTACGACCAGGCCCCGGGCGGTTCACTCTGGGATCCGTCCCGCCCCGCGCCGGGCCTGCGCTGGACCGTGCCCATGGTTCCGGTGCCC
>CAZPUI010000055.1:0-14438 GCA_964589695.1 uncultured Solibacteraceae bacterium
AATTCCCCCTGGCTGACGGTGCCATCCCCGGTGGTGACGAGGACCACTTCGCCGCCTCGGGTGCCCAGGCCCTCCTGAAGCCCTCCCTGCTCGGCCCGCAGGGCGGCTTCGGCGGTGCCCACGGCATGGAGGAACTGGCCCCCGGTGGTGCTGGAAAAGGGGCCAATGTTGAGGCGGGGAAGGCACCAATGGGAGGGCATCTGGCGACCCCCATTCATGGGGTCCTGGTCCGAACCCACGCTGCCCAGGAACATCTCGAGGGCCGTCATCCCCAGGCCATAGCAGAGGGCCCGGTCCCGGTAGTAGAAGAAGAACCAGTCGTGGCCGGGCTTCAATACAAGGGCTGCCGCGGCTTGCACCGCCTCGTGGCCCACACCATTGATCTGGAAGAAGACCTTGTTTTGGCGCTTCCCTGCGATCTCCCGGTCGTCGATGCGGCGGGCGGCATAGATGGTGCGGAACAGGGCAATGCGCTGGTCACGGCTGAGTTCAGAGTGGGGCACGGTCCCTCCCGGTGGGAATGGCTTGGAACGCAAGGATTCTACGGGAAATGCAGGCCGTGAGCTGGCCCTCGTGTCAGATGCCCATGTGTTGCTTCACATTTCCACAAACGGTCGCTGGTGGTATGCATGAAGTACGATCCCCTCACCGGAAGGCCCCCTCCAAGCCCCAGGAATCCCCCCATGAAGACTGCCCATTGGTCCCTTGCCCCCCTCTTCCAGAGTCTGCGCCCTGAACAGCAGCAAAAGCTGGCCCGCATCTCCATCACGCGCAGGCTGGACGAGGGACAGATGCTCTTCATGGAGGAGGAACCCTGCACGGGCTTCTTTGTCCTGGTGGAGGGCGGCATTCAGCTCACCCGCACGAGCCACATCCCGGGCGCCCACCCCACCCTGGCCGTGCTGTTGCCCATCTCCAGTTTTGCGGAGGCCGCCATGTTTGGGGATGAGGCTTTTCCCGCCACCGCCACCGCCATCAAGCCCTCGGTGGTGGTCCACTTCCCCAAAAAGGCCTTCCTCGCTGCCATGGAGGAAGAACCTGCCCTTGCCCAGGCCCTCATCCACGCGCAGGCCGTATGGTTGCGCACCCTCACCCAGAAGATTCAGCAGCTCTCCAGTGCCGATAGCTTGGAACGGCTGGTGCAGTGGCTGGACCAACGACTCCCCACCACGGGTGCCTTCCGGCTGCCCCTCACCAAGAAGGCCTTGGCCGCTCAGCTGGGGATGACGCCCGAGACCCTCTCCCGGGGGCTACGAACCCTCCAGGATCGGGGCATGATCGAAGTCGTGGGGCAGTCCTTGACCCGACGCAGCCCACGCCTGAAGGTCTGAATGGCCATCCAGCCCAAGAAGCTCACCCTGGTGATGGCGACCGTCCTGGTCCTGGGGGTCGCCTTCCTGCTGCGCCAGTCGCCGCGCTACCTGTCCAACCGCCCCGAAGCCTGTCTGGGCTGTCATGTCATGCAGGCGCCCCATCAGGCATGGTCCTTGGGTCCCCACGCCAAGGTGGCGGTGTGCAACGAGTGCCACGTGCCCCACGGGGGTGGGTTCCGGGCCCTGGCCTTCAAGGCCTGGGCGGGTGTGCGCCATGGGGCGGTGCTGGCGGTGGGTGCCACCCCCTCCCGCCTGCGCATTCGACCCGCCAGTGCCCAGGTGGTGAAGGAGAACTGCCTTCGCTGCCATGGGGGGTTGGTGGAGATTCCCCAGGTTCGCTTCATGCCCAGGGGGGATGGAGAGGGGGAAGTTGCTTCCCAGGTTCGTGGCCGGGGGAACTGGCCGCGGCCCCGCACGGCCTACCATGCGGATCCACGACGAAACTGCATGGAGTGTCACCGCGGGAAAGGCCACGGTGGCCTGAAGAATCCCCGATTTGTCCTTGGGCTGAGCGAATAATGCATCAATGTGATGGGGTTGTGTCCTGAACGGTAATGCGTAATTTAAAGTGTGGTTGAAGTGACATTAATCTTGCACATGTTGTAGTTCGGCACGACTTGTTGCGAAAAACCACAGGTCACGGTTGTGTCAGGTCCTTGCCAAGGCGCAAATGCCCACTGGACAATGCTCGCGGTGTTGTCATCCTTATTGCATTGTGCTTGTACCGGCTGGTCCGGTGTTCCCCTGCAACCTTCTCATTTCACCCCGGGGTTGCCCCTTCGACCCCATCCCCTGGAGGCAACATGCGCCATTCCACCCTCTTCCTGGTTGCTGTCCTCGTGGCCACACCAGGTTTCGCCAAGCTCAACACCGTCAAGGGCGCCAAGTGCACCGCGTGCCACGAAGGCAAACCTGCGGAAAAGAAGTTCAACAAGGCCACGGTGGACATGATGAAGAAGTATGCCGAACCCAAGTGCAAGGATTGCCACGGCGCGGCCGATGGCAAACTCACCACCACCGAGGCAGGCAAGAAGGCCCACAAGAAGTAGGCCTTTTCAAGTTCCTTCGAACAGCGCGGGCGACCGCGCTGTTTTTGTTTCTAGGCTTCCAACGATCGGTTGCGTCGATAAATGATCAGTCCGCAGGCCAGGAAGAGGACCTCCGCCAAGGCCACGAGGATCATCCACATGAGAATGGGGGAATCCCCCATGCCATAGGAGTGCATGCCCGTGGTCAGGACGAAATTCACGCCGAGGTAGGTCATGAGGATGGTCTGGAAGGCCAGGATGCTGAGGACGGCCACCCCGAACTTTCCGATCATGCGGTCCACCTTGGCGTGGAGGATTCCCATGTAGGCCAGGAAGGCCACCAGGGACCAAACCTCCTTGGGGTCCCAGCCCCAGTAGCGGCCCCAGGAGTAGGCCGCCCACATGGATCCCGTGATGATTCCAGCGATGAGGAAGATGGATCCGATGAGCACGTACCAGTAGTGCAGGTCATACATCTGGTCCGCCAGCTCGGTGTGGGAAGGGGCAAATACGGTGACGCCCACCTGCATGTGGGCCACCACCATGCCCAGGGCCAGGATGGCGTAGCCCAGCATGATGATTGGAACGTGGATGGCCAGCCAGGGGGTACCCGCCAAGACAGGGGCGATGGGGTGAATGAAGCGGTCGATGGGCAGGAAGTCCATGAGCAGGAGGGTCAGGGCCGCCATGAAGGCCGCGTTGAGCACCACCATCCGGTTTCGCAGGAAGGCATAACCCACCACCGCGAAAATGCCCACCCCCCAGGCCAGGAAGAGCAGGGATTCGTACATATTGGCCGCCGGAATGCGCTCGCCGGCACTCCACCGCAGGTGGATACCCCAGCTCATGGTCCCGAAGCCCGCCAGCAGGAGGCCGAAGGCCACACCATCCAAAACACGGCGCTTGGTCCTCCAGGCCACCACGCAGGTGGTCAGGCTGGCCACCAGTAAGATCCAGGAGATCCGCACGGTGTTCAACCCGTTGTAGAACACTTCCTGATCGATTTTGGCGGCGGGGGGCCAAGCCGCCGGTCGAGGGCCCGACATGAGGTGGGTGAACATTTCGGGTGTCTGGATGGGGGGAACCTTCCACCAGACCTTGGGGTCTGTCGGATCCGGAATGGGACGGATGGCCTCCTGGAAGAGCACTTCTTTCAGAGCGTTGATCCGTTTCTCCAGCTTCTCCGCATCCCCAAGGAGGCCCGGGCGGGGGCTTCCCTGGAGGGCGGCCTCCCGGGCGGCTTGGAGCAGTTGCAGGGCAGTGGCGTTCTCCATCAGTTGCATGAAGGAGGCATGGGTGGCGCCGGGGAGACCGATCCGACGGGCCAAGGCCTTGGAACCGAGCTTCACCACCGGGGCACGGGCGCCGGTCTTGGGGTCGAAGGTCCAGGAGGTCAAGGTGGCCACCGGGTCTTCGCCCTTCCATGCGTGGGAACCGGTGATGGACCACACCATCTCCCGGGCCAGGGTGTCCAAGGGCATCACCCGGCCATCGTGCTGCACCGGCAGGCGCTTCCAGGTTTCGATGCCAGGACCCTGGGCGAAGGCCAGGGTCCCACAGGCCAACAGCAGGGTGGCAAGGGCCTTGCGAGCCTCTGAAGCCAACTGGAGGCGCTCCCGCTCCCCGCTCTGGACGGCGCGGGTGGCCAGCACCACGCACATGCCCACCACGAGGAGGATGAAGCCTGCGAAGGCCACCCATTGCCCAGGGTCCTTGGAGACGGCAAGGACCGTGGCCTCCCTACCCTCCGCCTGCTGGTAGCTGGACTGAAACAGGGTGAAGCCCATGTGCTTCAGGGGGTGGTTCATCCAGATCCGGGCCGGGAAGCTCTTGCCCGTGCTGCGGTCGGTGATATGCACAAGGCTGGTGAAGCCCGAGGGACGATGGGTGCCCGGGTAGGTGTCCAGGACGAAGTCGTCCAGGGTCACCACAAAGGGAAGCTGGTGGCTGGAGAGGAGTTTCCCCTGGGGATCGTACTGCTCGATGACGGAGCTGCTCTCCCCCTCCCAGAGGGCCAGATTGCCCTCGGTTTTGAAGACATAGGTGAGGGTCGCACCGCCCAGGATCAGGATCAGGGAGGCATGGGTGAGGAGGAAACCCACCCGACGGCGGGTCCAGGGGAAAAGGTCCGCGATGGACAGGGCCACATTGAGGGCGAACAGGCCCTGGAGCCCAAAGAACCACCAGGAAAAGTAGACGAGTCGACCCGCGGCTTCGGTGCCGAGCCGGGTTTCCAGGATGGTGCCCACGGAGAGCCCCAGAAGCAGGAGGACCAGGAGGATCACCGCGAGCTTGAGGGAGGACAGGGCCTTGAGGATCGAAGTCATGTACGGGTCCTGTGGGCTCATCGGGGCATGGGCGGGTTCTTGACGAAGATCAGCTTGCGGAGGAGCTCGTACTGGGCGGGGCTGAGAACCTTTCGGGTGAGCAGCTTGGACTTCGAAACGTAGGGGCGGCCCGCCATGATCTTGCGCGCGAGGGCTTCATCGATGCCCGGCAGGGTCAGCAGTTGCTCCTTGGTGGCGGTGTTGAGGTCCACCTTGATCAATTCAGGGGGCTTCTTGAGCTTCGGAAGGGGCGGATGGTTGCTGGGCATCTGGGCCAGGGCGACGGCACCCAGGGCGATGGCGAGCAGGCAAGTCCTCATGGGGAACCTCGGGAAATCGTTGAACGGCCCTACTCTATCAGACCCCATCCCCCGCGGATGGACCTCACCGCCTTTCCTGCGGGTCTCGGGGGGATGCCACCCAGGGGATGGGCCGTAGGTAGGCTCGGATGAAAAGACCCGGATGCGGGGCCGCATCCGGGTCAGGGTGGGGATTATTTCAGATTACTTGTGGATCTTGGCGCTGTCGTAGGTGGCCCCTGGGCCGTGGCACACGGCACAGGATTCCATGGCGGGCTTCAGGGCGGTCCTGGGCACCAGGATCTGGCCACCGTTCAGGGTCATGTGGGCCAGGGCGGGTGCCGAGTTGTGGCAGCTGTTGCAGGCCGCGGTGAAGGGGGTGGTCATCAGGTCGGTATCGTTGGCCGTGGTCAGGGAGGCCTTGGCGGCGGCCGTGGTGGTGAGCGTGGCGGCGTTCCTGGCCTCGATACGGGAGCTCAGGACATCGGCGGGGATGGTGTTGTAGGTCTTGGTGAGGCTCGAGTTGTTGGACGTGTGGCACATCTCGCACTTCTGGAGGTTCCCAGGGAAGCCGATGGTGGCGCCATCCAGGATGACGAAAACGGAACCTCGGTCACGGACGTCCTTGAAAGTGCTGGATCGGTCCTTCCCCATGTGCAGGCCGTGGATCATGTCCTTGAAGTTGTTGGTGTCCTGGGGGAAGGCCAAGGCGGCCTCGGGCAGGGTCTTGTCGAACTTCCAGGCGGCGAGGATCTCCAGTTCCTTCTTTGTCCAGGCGGTGTAGGCCCGGAGGGCGGTGTCGGAGATGCCCCGACCGCTGGTGGTGATGCCCGGCACGTGGCAGGTGACGCAGACCTGGGTGTCATAGACCCGGTTGCCGCCGTGCCCTTCGAACCACTCATGGCACTGGGCGCACTTGGCCTTGTCCACCACCGTCCGGCGCACGGCGTCGCCGGTGACGGCCTTGACCACGGAAATCGCATGGCGAGCCACGGGGGCTGCGGGGGAGGGCATGACCTGGGTGAAGTAGCCCTGGAGGGACACGGAGCGCAGGGACGACTCGGTCGGGAAGGCGTTCAGGATGGTGGCCTTGTAGTCGCCGCCGGAATCCGTTTCGATCTTGCCCTGGGTGGCCGCATTGTTGGTGTTGAGCAGGTTGGTGATGCTGACGCTCAGGGGCTGGGCGTTGCTGCGGCCCAGGTTGTTGTAGTCAGCAGGCTTATCGATGCCATCCTGGCGCTTGGCATAGGCCAGCAGGAAGCTGGGGGCACCCGTGAAGCCGGGGTAGGCGGTGGTGAGGCCCGCCGCCGGAGTGTTGAGCACGATGGGGGTGCCGTCCTTCTTGATGTTGAAGATGACGGTGGCGGTGGTGCCGCTCACGGTCGCGGACTTGATCTCATAGGTGAAGGTGACGAGGCCGGGCTTGAGGGTCGGGTTGTGGGGCGTCTTGTTGTCCGTGTAGTGGTAGGCCTTGATGTCCTCGGGGCCGTGGCAGGCCGTGCAGGTGTATTCGGGGGTGGGTCGTCCGGCGGCATGGCCTTCGCCCGTCACGAAGTTGACGCCATCGTGGCAGGACCCGCAGGCGATGATGCTGGGCTTGGTGTTCCAATTGCTGGCCTGGGCCACGCCATCGTGGCACTTGGAGCACATGCGTTGCCCCTTGTCGAGCATGGAATAGCCCAGCTTCTCGAAGTAGACGCCTGCGTAGCTGTAGCCCGTGCGCTTCAGCTCCGTGCCCATGTGAATCTTATGGGCCATCAGGGGCATGTCCCCGGCCGCCATGCCCTCGATCTTGCGAGTCTCTCCGGTGTAGGTGGTGGTGGTGCCTCGGGTGGCTTCGGCATAGCCATACTTGCGCTGGTCCGTGTGGCAGACCACGCAGTACTGGGCTTCCACGCGGCCACCGCCGCCGTGGAAGGCCAGCTTGGAATGGCATTCATTGCAGTTCTTGATGTTCACCACTTCCCGGGCGGTATCCGTGGCGGTGACGGCCTTGCCCGTGGCGGGGATGAAGTCATAGATGAGGTTCGTTGGGTTGACCATGTTCACGGCGGGAGTCAAAGTGACCCCCTCCGGGGTGTTGCTGCCGGTGCCCCTGGCGGCGCCGGAAATCTGGATCACCAGGCGATGGGTGAGGTTCGGCTCGAAGGCCACGTTGCCCAGGTCCTTGACATCGTTGGGGGGAGCAACCACCGCCGCAGCCAGAACATCCTTCACCTTCGTGATATCTCGGAAGAAGGTGTACTTGTAGGTACCGTCCCCATTGTCCTCGAGCTTGCCATTGCTATCCGTGCTGGGTCGGGTGGGGGTCACACCGGGGGTCGCAACGCTGGGGATGGTGGTTACACAGTAATTGACCCACTTGGAGGGGGCCTTGGTGGTCTGCTCCATGTTCTCGGGGACCAGTTTGGCCAGGGCAAAGGCCACATTGGGGTAGCTGGTGTGCAGGGCCGTGGAGGCCTTGGAGGTCATGGTGCCGAAGCCCGTGACGGGCGTCTTCACGCCATTGACATCCTGCCAGAGCTTGAAGGTCACCACGGGGGCGCCGGCGATGGTCACGCTGGTGACCTCGCCGCTGACCTTCAGGTTCTCCCATTCCTGGGGCGTCAGTTTGGCGGCGTTCACCACCACCGTGGCATTGGTGCCATTGGTGCCATTGGTGCCGTTGGTCCCATTCGTGCCGTTGGTGCCATTGATGCCGTCCCGGCCGTCCTGGCCAGCCTTGCCGGTGCAGCCCACCAGCATGAAGGTCACTGCGGCGGTGGCGACGAGTCCTACGAGGGTGCGTTTTTTCATATGGGTTTCTCCAGGGTGAGATTTTTAAGAAGGAAGGCGAGGATGTTTCGTTTCAGGGTCCAAGTCGGGCACCTCCTGGGGGAGGGAGGGGATCGCAGGTGATCCCGAATCCGGGACTAGAGGCTCTTGCTGTGGCACATGGAGTTGTTGAAACAGCCCGCAGGCGTTCCGGGCGGCGCAGGTTCCTTGGGTTTCACGGTGGAATTCCTGCCCTCGGCGTGGCAGGTGAAGCACACGGTGGCATTGCCCTGGGCCACGGCATCATGGTTGGGCTTGCTGAGGTCCCGGCTGGCCCATGGCCGACCAGGATGGGGGGCCTTGGTGTGGCAGGCTGCGCAGGTGGTGGCGGTGAGCCCCGTGCCCGCCGTGGCCCCATGGCACTTGAAGCAATAGGCGAAACCGGTGTTCTTCGAGGGCGCAAGGTTGGCAGCGTCCCGCCCGTGCATGCTGCCAGAAGCCCAACCTCCAGGGTGGTAGACGCCCTTGGCATGGCAGGTGAAGCAGCTGACTTGGCTGGTGCCTCCGGCCTTGGTGGGGTCGGAGAGGGACCCGTGGCAGGTGGTGCACTGGGAGGGCTGCTTGGCGAATTCCGCCCAGTGGCTCTGGAGCCATCCCGAGGGGTGTTCACCCGCGGCACTGAACTGGGGGGCTTGGTCATGGCCCTTGCTGCAAGCCAGGAAGAGCACGGCCAAAGCCCCGGGGAGGATGGTCCTGATCATCGCGTTGCGCATCTTGGTAATCCCTTGGGTGCTCATGCGGTCCCCTACTTGTGACAGGCCGTGCACTTGTCGTTGTTGGCTCGGCCGTGGCACTTGAAGCAGCTGCCGGGGTCCAGCTTCCCTTCCATCCGGTGGAGGGTCAGGTAGCCGGCCCGGTGGGGTTGGGCGCGGTCAGGGCGGTTGGCCAGCTTGGTGGAGGGCGTCATCATGGTCTTGCCCGCATGGCAGTCCGAGCAGAAGGACTGGGCGTGGCAGGAGGCGCAAATCGCGGAATCCCGTCCTGCCTGGAATCGGTGGTTCTTCACAAAGGCATCGGTGTGGTCGAAGACGGCGTAGGGCTTGAAGGCGGCCTTGAGGGGCTCGCTTTCGTGGCACTGGGTGCACACGGGGCGCCCGGCGTCCAGCTTTTGGGGATGGGTCGCGGCAAAGCTCGTTTCCGGGGCGAGGAGTGCGCAGGCCATGAGCAAGCCGAGTCCCAGGGCGATGACAAGGAAGGGGAGAACCCTGCGGCGAATCACTTCTTGCCTCCTTTCGGGGTGGAGCCAAAGCGGAATTCCATGCGGAGGAGTCCCTTCACCTCCCGCTTGTCCAGGGCCGTGGAACCCACGCCCAGGTCCCCGGAGAGCTTCACCTCAGGTGTGACTTTGACTCCGAGGGAGCCCACCACCTCGTACAGGGCCGTTTGGCCATTGAGGTGGGGATTCTTACGGTCTTTGAAGCCGTGGTAGATCCCGTCAAGGCTGGCGGAAAGACCTTCCCCTTCATACATGGCCCAGACACGCACCTCGTGATGGCCAAGGCTGTACGAAGGCAGGAGCGGATCCACCAGTTTCACGTCCGACGCCGTCACGCTGTGGAAACCGAACCCGGTCAAAAGCTTTTGGGCCGAGAAGTTCCACCGGAGGTCGGCTCCCACCCGCGTGGCATCTCCGAAGGAGTCCCGATGGGTGCGTCGGGCATCCGCCACGAGTTCGATGTCGGATGAGGCTGCCCAGACGAGGCTTCCTCCAAAGGCCCGGTGCTTGTCCCGTTCAAAGGCCCGGAACAAAGAGGGGAGGTTGGTCCCGGCGAAATAGGCCTGATAGTTCCGCTGGGTGAAGGAACCGTTGACAGCGATTTTGGAGGATGCCTTCCACTGCAGCGAATAGTCGTGCTCGGCGATACGATCCCGGGACGCCTGGCCGGGTAGGGGGTCGCCGTGACTGGCCACATCGAAGACCGTACGGCCACTGAGGTCCAGGGTGGCCGCAGGGGCGAGCCGAAGGTCCGCACCCACCTGCTTGCGGGTGTAGTCCACGCGGGAAGGTTTGGGCAGGTCCTTCGCGGCCTTGGTGCCGTCCTGAAGGTAGGAAAGCCCGATTTCTCCCAGTTTGGAGAAGCGGAGTCCTAGCCTGGTCCCAAAGATGAAGTCACGCTGGAATTCCAGATCCCGCTGGCGCTTGGGGTCAAGGTCGCTGGTGCTGACCACGGGCTGCCCACCGAAGATGGAGAGGCTGAAGCCGCCCTTGAGGTCCGCCCTCGCGCTGAGGCCATCCACCTGCTCGATCCCAACACCTTGGTTGAGGGTGAAACGTCCCGCTACGATCTCGGCGTTGGCCTTGGGCAGCCTGTAGCGCAGGTAGCCGTAGGTCAGGTCGCCGTCTGCACCGGATTTTCGCGGGTTGGTGTCACCGGTGCCCGTGGTAGTCCAGCCGAACAGGTGCATGGACAGGGCCTCGGACCCCAGCTGGGTAGCTTCGATACCCAGGAACTGGGTGGTGGGGGTATTCGAGGTCTCCTTGAACCCAGGCAGACCCTGCTTCCAGACCTGGGCCAGGGTGGTGCCATAGACACTCACTTCCTGGGACCAGACTGGGGTGGATGCCAGGGTGGCAAGCAAGACCAGAGTGGTGCGTTGCTTCATACCTGCCTCCAGAAAACGGGTGAAATGGGCGAACGATGGCACGTGGATGACGGCATTCAGGATGCGGACATCCTTTAAGGTAGTCGGTTGATTCGAATTGCAAAGGGCTGAATGGGTTGTCTTTATGCCGAATAATTCCAGACTGATTCGATCGTGTTTCAGTCGCCTGATGAAGGCGTGGTCGATACCGCTGTGACGCGCATAACAACAAAATGACAAGGAGGTCACAAATGCCTTGAGCCCTGTCGCTTGTGTCATGGTTGCATCACGGATCCGACTCATGGTTTGGATTGTTTAATTATCCGCGAGTCTTTTGCGACGGCCAAACGGTCGCCCGAGGCGCACTGTGATGTCGGTCACAAGCTGGTTGGCGGTGCCATTTTGGGTCCAATCGGATGCCCACACAGGGGTTCGCGCCTCAAAGCCAGGTCCCAATGGGGCGGGACCTGCTCACAGGGAAGACTCCTCAAAGCCCCCTTCGAATGTCATCGGATTGTCTGGCGATTTCTAAAAATCTTGATGCACCCACCGACCTGAGGTTGGAGGTGGCTACTTTTTGCCCTGGCCTTCGGCTTCCTGCTGCCGCTTCAGGGCTTCCAGTTTGTTCTCGAAACGCTGGCGCTCGGCGGGGTTGGCTGCCTTGGTGGCCTTTTCCAGGGCCTTGCTGGCGGCGCCGAGGTCTCCCTTCTCCATCTTGAGTCGCGCCAGGAAAAGGAAGAATTCCGGCTCGTTGGGGTGGATGCGGATGGCTGCCTGGATGCGCTTCTCTGCCTCGGCGACGTTTCCTTCCGTAAGTGCTTCGTCCGCAAGGAAGGATTGGAAATAGGGATCCTTCTGGCGGAGTTCGAGTCCCTTCCGGCGGTAAAACGCAGTCTCGGCAAACCGGTTTTGGGCCTTCATCAGACCTTCCAGGTTCCCGATGGCCACGAAGTCTGCGGGTTCGATGCTCAGGGCCTTCTTGAAGGAGATTTCCGCCTTGTCCAGGTCACCTTGGGTCTTCTGCATTACGCCAAGAATGTTCCAGCAGGCACCAACCTGCGGACTTGTTTTGACCGCCAGTTCGGCAAAGGCCATGGCGTCGGACATGTTCCCCTCGTCGAGGCACTCCACGGAGCGGTTGGCAAAGAAGAGGGCCTTGAAGTCCATCGGCAAGAGCACCCGAACGAAATAAGCTCCCACCCGTCGACGAACCTGGGGGAGAAAGTCCGCCACCAAGTCATCCTGGGGTGGGATGGGGATGAGCGCCACGACATGGCGTTCGAATCGGACCATGCCACCCACCCGTCGCCAGCGGTTGGTGTTGGTGGCTTCCGCGTACTTAACCTCAATCTTGGCGGAGCGGCATGCCTCCACATAAAAGGCGGTCAACGAAAGGCAGTTGGCCTTTCGATCGCGCCAGACCTCCGCGACGGTCCGGGTCTGGCCATTGTCGTATTCCATCCCCAACCCTCCCTGATCCACAGGTCTGAAGATGGCGTTGAGCAGGGCCTGAAGGCTCCGGGTGATGGTGTCGTGGGGCATGATCACCCGACGCACGAAAGCCACCATCTCTGGAGGGGCTTGAAAAGGATCGGCTTGCCCCGATGGGATCTCCTGGGACCAAGCCAGGGAGGCCATGAAGAGGGCCAGGGTTCCAATGGTGCGACGAAGCATGTGTCCTCCTCGGGCGACCCATCCTACCGGCATTGTCGTTCTACCATCGCCACGGTTGTATGACGGCATTCCGTAATCGCACGTTAACCTCAAACGGGAGGGAATTCGTGGCCACCGCCATCGTTTGTGCGTATTCGCCCGTGGGCCGAGAGGCCCTCTGCGGTCTTCTCGAGGCCGGGATCGAGGTCCTGGCGCTGTACACCTATCCTCATGCCCGGGAGGATCGATGGTTCCTCCCTCCGGAAACCGTCGCTCGGGAACGGGGAATTCCGGTCCGCATGGAACCGGATTTCAATGCTGAACACGTGTTCCAGGCCCTGGCGGCCCTGCGTCCCGACTACCTCTTCAGCTTTTATTTCCGGGAGATGATCCAGGCCCGTTTCCTGGATCTCCCCAGACTGGGAGCCTTCAATCTCCATGGCTCCCTCCTTCCCAAGTACCGGGGAAGGGCGCCCATCAACTGGGTGTTGGTCCGAGGTGAAACCGAGACGGGGGTTACCCTCCATGCCATGACCCCGAAGCCCGATGACGGGGCGATCATGGCACAGGCTGTGCTGCCCATTGCTTGGGACGAGACCGCCCTCAGCCTCACCCTTCGGGCTGCGGAGGCCGGTCGTCACCTGGTGCGAGCCACGGCACCCTCCCTGGTGGCCGGGGAGGCCCAGGGCATCGACCAACGGACTCTGGGGCCCTCCACCTACTTTGGGGGCAGGGGCCCCGAGGACAGTCGGTTGACCTTCGACATGGGCGTCCAGGACGCCTTCAACCAGATCCGTGCCGTGGCAGATCCCTGGCCCAACGCGTTCCTGCGCACAGAGGTCGGTACCCTGCGGATTCCCTGGGCCCTTCCGGCGGGAAGGGACTGCGCCCCTGGGCACTTTAGGACCACGCCCGAGGGGGTGCTGTTGGGGTTCCAGGGGGGAGCCCTGACCCTTCATGCCCTTCGCCGGGAAGATCTCCGGAGTGAACGCCCCACCGAGCACGCCGCCTGGCTCCGCTGGCTGGGAGTTCCTGAGGAAGGCTGAACTTCGGATTGAAAACAGGTTTATGATGGCTCCATCTTCCGGAGTCCCCATGCGTGCCCTGTTCCTTGCCATCCTTCTGCTTGGAGTTGCCATCCTGCCAGGTGGGGACGAGCGCAAACCGCCCTCGAAAAAGGCTCCGCGGGTCAGGGCTCCCCGTACCTTAAACCCCAAGGTGGTCCGGACCCTTGTCGAACGAGAAACGGGCGGGTACGTCGTGAGTGTGCGCCAGATCCCTCTCAACGGGGCCACCGGGGGTTGGGAGGCCATGGTCCATATGCCCAAGGCTGCCGAAGGGCTCAGGTGCATCGTGGACAACGACTCGCACATGGTGGTGCGACGGGAGCGAATTCCCAATCCACCCCGCTCAATCCGGAACCGATGACCCTTCATCCCGGTTTTTCACCCCACTGAGCGAAGGGCTGGGCCACCCTTGACGGCCTCCCTACACTTGAGGGGCAGTGTTCTGCACGGAGGCCGACATGGGGCTGATGGACTGGGGCAAAGCCCAATTCCTGGACATCGTCGAATGGCTCGACGAAACCAATGACACGATGGCCTGGCGCTTTCCCTTCCGGGGCCAGGAAATCCAGAACGGCGGCAAACTGGTGGTGCGCGAAAGCCAGGTTGCCGTTTTCGTGAACGAGGGACAGTTCGCTGATGCCTTTGGGCCCGGCACCCACACCCTCAATACCCAGAATCTGCCCATTCTGGCCACCCTCAAAGGCTGGAAATACGGGTTCGAAAGCCCCTTCAAGTCGGATGTGTATTTCCTCAACACCAAGTTGTTCAATGACCTTGGGTGGGGCACGCCGAATCCGATCATGATGCGGGATCCCGACTTTGGCGTCCTGCGCATCCGGGCTTTTGGCATCTACTCCATTCGCGTTTTGGATCCCAAGAGCTTCCTGAAGAACGTGGTGGGCACCAACGAGACCTTCCGCACCGCTGACATCCAGGAGCAGCTGCGCAAGAGTCTGGTGAGCCGCTTCACGGACGCCCTGGGCGAGGCCAAGGTGCCCGCCCTGGACCTGGCGGCCAAGTACGACGAACTCTCGGACCTGCTGCGCCAGAAGATGGACCCCGAATTCCAGACCATGGGGCTCGAGTGCTCCAAGCTGTTCATCGAGAACATCAGCCTCCCCGAAGAGGTCGAGGCGATGATGGACAAGCGCACCAGCGTGGGCATGATGGCCCCGGTCATGGGCGCCTACACCCAGATGCAGGTGGCGGACAGCATGCCCCTGGCCGCCCAGAACCCCGGCGGCGTGGCCGGCCTGGGCATGGGACTCGGCATGGGCATGGGCATGGGCAACAT
>CAZPUI010000056.1:0-14426 GCA_964589695.1 uncultured Solibacteraceae bacterium
GATCCTGGGGATAGTCCACTTCCGTGGCGTTCCAGGTGTGCAGGACCAGGGTACGCTCAGACTCGGGCAGAAGGTTCAGGTGGCGTACAGGGTGTTTCGGCGCTTCCTCAAGCGTGTCGACGAGGACCTCGAAAGCACGCTGAACAGTTTGGCAGATTCTATCCGCCACCAATGTGGGATGTACCTTGGTGGTAAGTCCAAGCTCCAACCCGAAATCATCTACAGAGAGGGTGATGGGGTAGTTGGTATGCTCCTGAAAAGCAATAACTTCAATATCAAGGCTAGCGAGGATAGCTTCGGCGGATAGAGTTGGTCCCTGATCGGCGCTGTGGCGATAATTCAGCAATGTGGTGAATAAGGGGAGGGGGGTAGGGATGCTGCTGCACCTTTGGGCCATTGCAAGCGATGCATGTTCGTGGTCCAGCAGTTCAACAAGTAGGAGGTGGACCTTGCGCACAAAATCTGAGAGCCCGTAGTCTTGAAATTCGATTTTAAGGGGCAGAGTGTTAATGAACAGTCCCATTCCTTGGGCTGAGCCTAATCCACTGTTCATGCGGCCAAACAGGACCGTTCCGAAGACGACTTCTGACTGCCCGGTCCAGTGAGCCAATGTGAGTGCCCAGGCTGCATGACTGAGGCTCGCCGGCGAAATACCATACTTCCGAGCCTGAGCCTTGAATCTTTGTGAAAAGGGCACCCCCAGGCGAAGGCTGCACTCCCGGCAGTCTGTTCCTGGACCCTGGATATCCAGCAAGTCAAAGGGTGCAGTCGGTCTATCGATACCCTCGAGCATGGCCTTGAAAAATTGACCATCAGTTTTTTCGTGTGCGTGTCCGCAAGCACGGGCCACATAATTACTGAAGGGGATTGCTGGGAGAAGCGTGTGGGCCTGGCCATGGAGGATCGCATGGACCTCCCGCTGCATCGTTTCCAACGTGGTATGGTCCCCTACCATGTGGTGCAGTAAAAACTCAATCCGCCATGGGTGGTGCGCCTCAGGTGCTATGATGTAGATCTTTAGCATCGGGGCTTTGCGAGGATCCAAACTCACTCTCATTGTTTCCAAGGATTGGTCGGAACCTGGAAGTCCAGTTTGTACCTCTATGACGGGGATAGATGCGCAACGTAATACGACCTGGACAGGTTCAGCAAGACTCTCCCATAAAATGGCAGTTCGGAGGATATCGTGCCGATCCACTACAATCTGGAGGGCTTGAATATACCTGTCGATGCTCTCGCGAGAGGCGAACCCAAGGACGGCTCGAAGGACATAGGTGTTAGAATCTGGTGATGATAAATGATGATATAGTAGACCTTCCTGGAGCGGGGCGAGGGGGTAAATATCCTTGGTGTTCTGTGCGCCCCCGGGAATTGAGGAACAAATTTGCCTGAGTTCACGAAGCGAAAGTTGGCCTGCTAGAGGCACCATTTCTGGAGTTATTACTGTGCAACCTTCTGGAATCCGTGCCTCATTGCGCTCTTGTGCTGATAAAGGTTCATTGAGGTTGGCAGCTATGCCTGAGATCGTTGGGGCTCGGAAGAACCTTCGGCTCTCTATGTGGATACCTTCCAGATGCAGGCGTTCAAGCAGGCTGACTGCCAACAGCGAGTCACCACCAAGTTCAAAGAAATGATCATCCCTGCCAATGGGTGAAATCCCAAGCAGTTGCTCCCAAAGGAATGCGATTCGCTGTTCAATCTGACCTTGGGGTGCTGCGAAAGACTTGGTTGACTGCATTTCGGGCGCAGGAAGGGCCTTGCGGTTCACCTTGCCATTGGGTGTCAGAGGCAGGTCCTCCAAGCGAATGAACGCGTTGGGGATCATGTGGTCGGGAAGGTGTAGACACGCGAATTTTCGAAGTGTCTCTTCATTCAAGTGGGCTGAGGAAACGAAGTAGGCCACCAGTTGGTGGCGACCGGATGCTGTGGAGTAGAGCGTGACTACCGCGTCTTCGACCTGCGGGTGGTTAAGCAGGCAGGCCTCGATTTCACCAGGTTCGATACGGAAGCCTCGCAGTTTAATTTGAAAATCATTGCGACCGAGGAACTCAAGGGTACCGTCTTCCTTCCAGCGACCAAGATCGCCCGTACGATACATGCGAGCGCCAGGATCTGCAGTGAATGGATCTGGGAGGAAGCGCTCAGCAGTCAAGTCTGGAAGATTTAGATAGCCTCTCGCAACACCGGCACCTCCGATGTGGATCTCGCCTGGAATGGAGATTGGTACAGGCTGACCATGGGAATCGAGCACGTAAATTCTCACGTTCTCCATGGGGCGACCAATGGGTGGTGGGCTCAGGTCGGACGGATCACAAACGTGCATTGAGGCGCAGACGGTGCCTTCGGTCGGACCATAGGCATTCAGGAGCCTGCGACCAGTGCCGAATCGTTGAACCACTGCAGCGGGAAGAGCATCCCCGGCCACCACGAGGCAGCGAAGAAACTCAGGAACCACACCTTGGGGCAGGGAAGCAAGGACGGCAGGGGGCAAAGTGATATGGGATATCTCGTAATATGCAAGTTGGTCCACCAGATTCTGACCTGTGGGGGCCTTGCCTGCGGGAGGAAGAACCAGGAGAGCACCACAACAGAGGGTGGTGAAAATTTCAGAAATGGAGGCGTCAAAACTAAAGGACGCGAATTGGAGAACCCTCGCCGACTCTGTAAGTTGGAATGCACGAATCTGGGCCTGCACTAGGTTGCATAGCCCTTGATGTTCAACCATGACGCCTTTTGGGCGCCCAGTGGAACCGGAGGTGTATATCACGTAGGCGAGGCTGTGCGGATCTCCAGCGCTGTCAGTGAGGTCAAGGTTGCCTTCAGGGCAGTCTTGGGCCGTCTCCAATGTCACCAGTGGGATTCCTTCCAGTAAATCCAGAAGTCCCGTCGCTGATGTTCCTGGACATGTCAATACTGCTGCTGGCGAGCAGTCAGAGAACATATGGCGGAGCCGCTCGCAAGGATAGGAGGGGTCGAGGGGTACGTAGGTGCAACCAGCCATCAAGATTCCCAAGAGTCCAACAACGACCTCGGGACAACGCTCCGTCAGAAGACCAACCCTACAACCTGGACTTATACCCAGGTCTCTAAGCTCCGAAGCAAGACGCGCGGCAGAAGCGTATAATTCCCAGTATTTCAGGGCACGTGTGCCTTGCAGCACGGCCAGGCGCTCAGGTGTCTGCGTAGCTTGTTTGTGGAAGAGCTCCTGAACACAGCAGTCATCCGGAAATAGGGTCTTTGGCGGGTTAAATTGATTCAATAATAAATTCAGATCAAGCTCATCGAGCAATGGGTGCGAATCTATCGTGGCTTCGGTATTGGCGGCCAGATTTCCCAATAATGTGGAAAATAGGTGCATGAATTTTTCTATGAATTTATCGCCAAAGCATGCGGCATTATAGGTCCAGCGCATTGAGAGACATTTGGTATCGTCGTAGAAAAAGATGGCCAAATCATGATTTGTGCCGACTTGATGAAAAGAAATTTGTTCAGAGACGAGGGATGGGGTTTCCGGGGACGTGCCACTTCGTTCCATCCGATCCCACGCAAAGGTGGTCTGAAACAGTGAATAAGGTATGCCACTGGGCCCCATATGAGCCATTCGGGCCATTTCAGCGTAGGGCACTCTTCTGTTTTGTCGGGCTGCTTCGAGTGCGATCTGTGTCTTACGAATAACGGTTCGAAATGAATCTTGACCTGTTATAACAATACGGATTGGCAACAGGTTAACAAAATATCCGATAGTGTCTCGAAATAATTTTGATTTCAGTGAAACTGGGGTGCCAACTACTAGGTCTTCTTGGTTTGAACAACGATAAAGAAAAGCAAAATATGCTGCAAGTGAGGTTACAAAAGGTGTTGCCGAACATTGTTTGCCTGCGGTTCGCAGGGCGTCGGATAGTGATTTGGACAACTCTTGCCCAAGAGTTTTGGAAGACGACTCTGGAATTTTTGATCTACCGGAAGGAATCACTTCGCTGGGTGGAAGATCCGAAAGTTTAGATGACCAGTAAGCGCGCGATGCGACTCCTTCTGGGCCTTTGAGATGGTCGATTTCTGACTTAGCAAAATCCAGCAAAGTTGGCAGGCTCACCCCGTCCATGGGCAAGCTGCTTTGATAAGAATGGAAGGCCTTGTTTAGTGACCTTACAAATAGTGCTACCGAAGCGAAATCGGTTGCAATATGATGAACAACCACCACGAGGAGATTTCCTGGTGTGCGCTGTGAATCAAAGCAACAACTTTCAAGGAAATGGACCCGCAGCACACCTTTAGAAAGGTCGAATGGTACTTCGGAGATTTCATTGAGCCACTCGTGAAATCGGGTAGGTGACCAATTGCGGCAGTCGTGGGATTGGAACTCTGGCAGGAAATGATCATGAATAATCTGTATTGGTTCATTGTCTGACAGATGAAATGTGGTACGGAAGGAGGGTTGCCAATCCACCAATGTCTCAACCATGGATCGAGTCGTCGCTGCATCAGCCTCAGGCGTGATTTTTAAAACCGCTACGAGATTGTTGGACGTGTTTTCAGGTGCCAGCTTCTGGGCCAGCCAAAGTTCCCGTTGTCCCAGCGAAAGGGATCCAGAATTTGGACCTCCTCCTTGAAGTGCATCGCCCAGAATTCCAGGCAAACCGGTCTCGAAACTGTCAGGTCCATGCATTGGTGGCACCTCAGGGGATTAATATCAGGACCAGGAGCGGAACCCAATCAGGCCCCAAAGGGCAAGGCAGATTGTTGCGGTTGCCATGAGAAGTGAAGTGGTAAGGTGACCTATCCAAAGCCTCAAACCGATGGTGCGAGGCTTAGTTTGGAAAAGGAATACCAGCGCAGCGAAGCTGGCTAGGGCGAACCCCCAGCTGCAGACGCAGAGGGTTACAGACCAAATAGTGAGGCGACCGAAATTATCAATTATCTGGTCACCCCTTCCCCCGAGGACCAAGCTGATCCCAGCAACGGCACAACATACCCCAGCGATCATTTGCGCCAGTTTGGTGGATCGAAGCACAACACTGCCCCTTCCCTTGACAATCCAGCGGAAGGACCAAAATATGGAATGTAGAAGAATGGTTGGGATTGTGAGGACAATAAGAAGGAATAGCGCAATGCGCGTGCCTACAATCAGCCCGCTTACCCGCTGAAAATCCTTGCCGTTGAATGATAATTCGCGGCTATCGGAAGCCCCAAGCAGCGCCACAGTGGCGAAATGCTCACCGTCTCTTCGGAAGAGTCGATCTTGTGTGTGCACGAAGCGGATGGGAGCCCCAGAAAGAGGGGTTAGGATCAGGTGCTGTCCCTGGAAGGATATTTTCATTGGATCCAGAAGTCGCATGAAGCCTGCTGCCAGCTCGTTCCGGGGATTCAAGATTTGGTACCATCCTTGCCAATCACTTTGGGTGTCCTGGGGTAACTCGTTTTCCACCGGCAGGTCTGGTGATTCAAGACCAGCACTGGAAAACGCGGCGAGCACCCGGGAAATGGAACGGAATGCACCATTATTGTTGGAATTAATAGAAAAATAATACCCTCGGCCTTCGTCGGGCAGGTAGGCTAGGTCAGAGAGTCCACCATCGAGGGTGCCACCATGCCCATGCCAAAGCCGCCCTCCTGGACCTGGCATGGTTCGATTATGCATCCCCCAACCCACGGGAATTCCAGCGCGGGCCGCATTGGTGGTTACGGTGGTGGTCATTCTCGAGATGGAAGCCTGGGAAAGGAGCGGGCTGCCATTCGTGGAACCCCTCTCCAAGAAGAAGCGGAGCAAGGCTGCCATGTCCAAGGCGGAGGCGTTGACGGCGCCGGCAGGCCTAAGGCTCAAATGGCGATAGGGGAATGGCGTCCGACCATCAGCGTGATACAAGGTGGTCACACCATCGGGTCCCTCCTGTGGGAGGAAATAGGTTGCAGTCGACATTCCGATGGGGCGGAAAAAAGATTCAGTTATAAATTTCTCAAATTCCATGCCTGTCAGCTTTTCGATCACGCGAGCAAGGACTGCTGGGCCGGAATTGCAATATGAATAATGCGAACCGGGTCGCCAGCGGGAGGTTCTAGCTTTGGGGCAGAGCGCCAGTCCCTCCTGGAGCGTAAGGGGACGTGCATCATTGCTGGCGAATTCCTTCAAATGCAGGTCGTCCCAGCCCGTGGTGTGCTCCAACAAGTGGATGACCCTGACAGGGGCGGTGGCTTCCCAAGGGTTGTTGCCTGTGAGTTCGGGCGCGAGGGTCCTCAGGGGTGTGTCAAGTGCTAGGCGCCCTTCCTCGGAGAGCTTTAGGGCGGCCAGGCCTACAAACATCTTTGATATCGACCCAATTCGGAATCGCGTTCCAGGGGTCACGGGCACCTGTCTATCGCGGTTGGAATGCCCAAGGGCAATCACCCGTGGGGTATTCCTTGGAAGGATGACCACAGCGCTCAAGCCAGGTACGTTGTACTGATCCATCACCTGGGACAAAGCTTTTGTCAGATCCTTTGTCACCTCGTCGCCAGGAGGGGTGGATGGCGTCTGGGCCAGGATAATTAAACCCATCAGGGCGGCGCAGCAAATTCTCAACATATGGTTACCTTGTAATGGGACCATTCGAGCATGGCCTTGTCTAAGCGTTCAATTCGTCCGCCGAAGCAGGTAGACCCAGGAAAATTCCTCTTTGTGCGCACCCACGCACCAGGAGGACCAGTGGGGAGGAAACACTGCGGCGCCTTGTAAGTGCGTCCTTCAACAACCCTGCTGTGCACGTTGACTGGCCTTCCAATGGCAGAATTGCCTCGAGGGCCCGCTGTTGCGTGTCAACCATTTCAAGGGACTGCACACTCTGGGCAATGGGGGATTCCAACATGTAACCCGTGCCCCCGGCGATTTGCTGGCATTCATCCTGGAACAACCGACTTGATGCCCTCAACCATGCCAAATGCCGACGCAGGTGCGTGAATAGAATGCCTTTCGACTCTTGTTCGAAACCTTGGGCGCAGCGTGTTGCAACATCTTCGATAAGCCACAGAGAGGCTCGGCAAGACACCAGGCGTTGCATGATCGACATCTGGTGGGAAAGCGGACGTTGGAACATGATCCGGGTTTCTGCATGTCGCTTTGTTTCCAAGAGAAGTCTGGACAATAACCCTGTTCGGAGACCCAAGAATGCACACAAGCTGCTGTCTCGCAGTCCCCTCAGAGACTGGGGTGAAGCGCGCTCACCCAGGTGCAGGAAGGCACGAAATCGGCATTCCGCGTCCACCTGTGAAGGATCAAACATGCCCAGAGCCTCCAAATGGCAATCGAGTTCCTTGCCGCTGACCTGATGCCTGACAAGACGATCGATTTGAAGCAAGAGGACATCAAGGATGCCCAAGTCGTCATTTTCTTCTTGCATCCAAGCACCTACTGGAACTGTCGATAGACCGTTTTCATGATCGATACGGCTTCGTCAATCTCTTCCGGAGTATGATTCGCCTGCAGAGAAAAGCGTAGGCGCTCGGAGCCAGGGGAGACCATGGGGTATTCCATTGTATTAACAAATAATCCATGAGAAAACAGGATTCGATTGAAGGAACCCGCGATCCCATCCCGAAAATAGACTGGCACAATACCTGTTTCCGTTTTGGTTAAGTTGAATCCTTCCGACAGGAGGCGATCTTCGAGGTAGCGTCGGTTCGAATGGAGCCTTTTTAGTCGGTCAGGTTCTTGTTCAAGGACATCAAGGGCGCCTTCGATGGCGGCGACTGTGGTCAATGCCAGGGCCGTCGTGAAGGTGTAGGGTTTGGCCATTGTGCGCATGTAGGCGATCACATCATGCCTGCCGGAAAGAAATGCACCCTGGGCGCCGAGGGCTTTGCTGCATGTTGACATACGTACGTCAGCCGCTCCCTGCATATCAAGATGCTCTAAGGTGCCTCTACCATGGGCGCCCAGGACTCCGAGGCCGTGGGCGTCGTCGAGGATCAGGAAGATGCTCTGGTCCTTGCATGATTTAACGAATTCTCTAAGATCGATAATACTTCCATCGATGGATCGGACGCCTTCAACAGTAGCGAAAAGCTGTTTGTTCTTGCCATGGCGGGCGCGGACGTCTTCAATGAGTCTCAGGAAACCTGGCAAGTCATCAGGGTTGTAGGGATAGAAGGTTACCCCCGTCATTTTAATGGCGTTAATGACTGAGGCATGACTGTGCTTGTCATATAGAAGCACATCATCACGGGTCATAAGGCCATTGACCCACGCTAGGTTGGCCATGTAGCCCGTAGGTAAAAGCATGGCGTCTTCGTGGCCAGCGAGGGCGGCCAATCTGGTCTCCAGTGCCTTGTGCTGAGAGGTGTAGCCGGAAAACGCGGGGCTGCCTCCCGAACCTATTCCGTAGGTTTGTGCAGCCGCAATTACTTTGTTGATAACCGAAGGATGATGATTCATGTTTAGATAGCTGTTGCTGCCAAACATGAGCACGCTTCGAGGCGCCGAACCTGTGCTCTGGTGGTAGACCTGTCGAGTGTCGATTGGGGCCACCCCGACTCGTCCAACCATGGTGCCCTTCTTGGCTTCCTCTTCAAGCAAGGACCGCTGGCCGGCGACACGCTCCCAGAATGGCAATTTCATGAATTCGATGAAGCTATTTGCATCCATTTGCTACTCCTTAAATGAATTGATATGACTCGCGTATGAAAATTTCACTTCCCCCGTCGATGAGGCGTCGGCTTCGCGCGATGGCATCCTGGAATCGTCCAAGGAGGAGAGTCGGAATTATGGTTCCCTTTAAGTGCATGGCGAGGATGGCTTGAAGGCCGGCCATCGCTTCGGAGAGAGCGGAAAAGACCGGCTGGCATCGCCCCTCCGAAGAGGACTCGAGGATGGTCCAGGTTCGAAGCAGGTCGGACAACGCCCCCCTCAGAGGGTCGGGAATATTTTCGTTCGGAAGGTTGGCGAAGCGCATTATCCCTGCGAGTGAGGTCACCGCTTGCAGGCCAAGAATCTCGCCTGGGCCTTTAAGAATGCGCAGGAGCCCCAGGGCATTGCGGCCTCTTGTCAGGAAGTGAGGGGAGGGTTGTCCCTGCAGTGCACAACCGCAATCAATTTGATCAACCACCTCTTGCGCGGCATTGCAGGCCAAGAGCTTGGCGAATGCGGTAGCTTGTACGCTGGTGTGATCATTCTCGTCCACAAGGCATGCGGCCCATTCCAAAGAGGCTCTGCATGCATCTATAAGAAGTGATAATCCATCCAGCTCGTCGATTTGCAGGATCCTGTTCGCTTGGGCCCAGGTCAGGGATTGGCTTGCGAGACCCACTGCAGCTGAACCTGCCCCGAGGCGGCCAGGCAGCACCAGATTGTTGAAATGGTGGAATGCATCACCGGGCTTGCCCAGGAACCAGTCCGGGTCCACCTCGACCTCGTCGAGGAACAGGTCGCATGTGTCTGATCCATTGGCGACCAGCTTTTCCCAGGGCCGGGTAAAACCTAGTCCAGGCGCTGAAGTTGGTAGCAGGATAAGGACTGCTGCGCCGGGGACTGGGTGCAGATCCGGGCATAGAGCTGCGACGCACACATGAGTGGCCCGATGAAGGTTGGTAACCCACTGCTTCCTTCCATTCAAAAGCAGTCGACCCGAAGCGTGCTTCCGCACTGTGGTCTTCATTGAGGCCAAATCGGAGCCGGTGTCTTCGGTAATTGCGAATGAAAGTAACCGACGCTCCCCACGCAAAGACTGAAGGATACGACTGCGGAGAGGCTCCTTGGCGAGTCGGTCCACCACAGAGACGCTTACGCACAAATGCGGTACCGCTGTAATACCATAGGCGGGCCCAAGGCAGCAGACCTCCTCCATGCATGCCGTGAATTCCACCGTGTTTGCTCCCATACCACCGCATTCCTTGGGAACGGTTAGGGAAAACAATCCAGCGTCAAAGAGCGAATCCATTGTCTCTGGATCCAGCGCTGCGTCCTCCTCGTCACAATGCCGGGGCACCATTGTTTGGATTAGCCTTCGAATCTGGGCAGCCTTCGATGAAAGTTCCTGTCCATAGCCCAGAGGCTGAGCGGCTTGGATATCTCCAGAAAGCAGGGCCTCCAATCGTCTAGAGCGCATAGGTTACCTGGGAGTGAGGCGAGAACATGATTCCTGCAGATAAAAATCCGGGCCCGACACCGAGCGCATGTGAAGGGTGATGTCTCTCATTCTTTTCATTGATTGGCGGCTGGCAATTGTCTGCAAGCCAGGTTCGGTCTGTTGTCAGGCGGGCCGCCAACGAACAGTGTTGAAGGAATCGAGTGGCAAGGCTCTCAGTTGTTAACTGATCATCCACTACCTGAAGGGCGACATTCAGAACACTCATGACAGACACGTCCTCATCCGGGGAAATGTCAAACTTGATGCCCACGGCCGACCGAATATACTTTTTGAGTTTTTCATGGATTTCCTATTTGTGAGCATCAAATTTTGTTCAAGACAATTGAAAATTTCTTTTGAGTTACGCGGAAATTCAAAATCTAATATCATTTCTATTGTATTGTGGTATTTGATTACCGTGTTTTGGGTTTCCACAACCAAATCTAGCATTCGGAAGCCAAAACCCACCGCCAAGTATCGATCAAAGGCTGTGGTTTCACGAGTTGGCAATGAAATTGGTTTTTTGTGTTTAGATGCGACATCCTTAGTGTTTGCCTGCGTGGCAACCCATGAAGCGTCACGTATATGCTTAGTTGTAATACTAGTCTTCACAACGACCTTTTTGGACAGTCCTGTTTGAAGTACAATTGGACTTTGGGCTAAAAAATTAGGTCACTTGCAGCTTAGTGTTGAACCTTTCCAATACTTGACCAACAGTGTAGATATCTCTTTTTTCAATATCATCGAGTTGGATACCTAGCTCTTTTTCAATACAGAACCAGATTTCAAGCATCTCGATGGAATCGATTCCTAGATCTCCTCCAAGGTAAAGTTTTGGAGTAATGTTATCTATTGTTAGGCTTTGTTTTTTGACAAGATTAACGGCTTTGCAAAAAGTAGCAATAAGTTTGACGGGATCAGCCACGATAAGACTCCTTGGGGAAGGGGGATTTAATCTGCGAATAGAGCGCTGAGGATTGGGTGAGCCAGAATACGTATATCGATCAGTTTAACTTGATTTCAGGCTCTTTGCAGCACCTTAGATTCTCGGTCTTAGGACCTACCCCCCCCTGTGAAGTCCGCTTCCATCTGATCAGAGTGGCGATTCTTCGAGGACAAACCTTACCTCAACTGGCGATGTGTTCCTGGTAAGGTGCTTTGGGTCAGCCCCGATGCCCCTTCGGGGCACCACATGGAATGAAAGCACTCCTTCACGATCTTACAATGATTTCAATGACTTACGGAGTGCATTCATGCAATCTCGTCTACCGTTTCGTGAAGGGCAAGCTCCTGGCCTTCGCAGCGGCTCTGGAGGCTCCGTCCTCCAGAGTTGCCCGCTGAACCTGGCCATCGCATTGAAATGCTTCGATGAGCAAGAGGAGAGCATCCATGAGGTGGAAGCCCTCCTCGCGAAACAGATGGATCGCTATGAGGAATCCTTTAAGGTGCTGGTGCTCGTCCCCGGCACTGGCCTCACAGCTGCCTGCATCATCTGGGCGGAGATTCGCGTGGAAATGAGCCACTGGCTCACCGAAAACACTTCTCAGCCTGGGCTGGCGTGGCCGCAAGCAATCCAGAAAGCGGGGGCAAACGTCTAGGTGCGAGCCTGCGCAAGAGCAACGTTCATCTTGCCACGATCCTCATGGAAACCGCGTCAGCTGACGCGAAGTCGAAGACCTGCTATTTGGCATGTAGCTTTCAACGCCTTTGTGCCCGGATGGCGTAAAAACAAAGGCCATCGTGGTCATTACCCGTAGGCCTCTCGTCATTCTGTTGAGCCTGCTAAGCACTCAAAGACCCCACCAGGAACCCAATCCGCGCCACACTACCCGGAAGTCCAGGAACCTAGCCATCCAGAAACGAGTCAAGGACCCCGAACGGATGGGCTTTCAGGTTCCACTAATCGTGTTGCAAAAATTTGCGTAACGTAAGTCAATACTGTAGATGTGCTTGGGAGACAGGGCGATCAAGGGTGGATTGTGATTTCAAGGTAGTAAGGGGGGCAGGGGTTCCGGGCTTCGCCCCCTGGGTGCCTCAAGTAGCATGGAGGGGAAGGAGCCCCTATGAGAACCTGCATCGCCTCCCTCCTTGCCGTCTGCCTGGCCGGGGCCCTGGGCGCCCAGGACATCGTGCCGCGACCGGTGGAACTCAAGGCCGAGGGTCGTGTGTTCAACATGGGGGCTTCCACCCGGATCCATGCGGGGCCGGGTGCCCGTAGTCTTGCCGAGGTTCTGCGGGATGCCCTGCGCCCCGCCACGGGCTTGCCGCTGCCCATCGCCGACGGGGTGGGGAAGGAGGGGATCCAACTGCGCCTGGACGCGGCAGCCAAGGACCTGGGGGCGGAGGGCTACCGGCTGAAGGGCACACCCCAGCGTCTGGAGATCGTGGCCCAACAGCCCGCAGGGCTCTTCTACGGCATCCAAACCCTGCGTCAGCTCCTGCCTTCGGACATCTTCCGGGCCAGCCTTACCACCGGGGTGACCTGGTCCGTGCCCTGCGTGACCATTCAGGACCTGCCCCGCTTTGGGTGGCGGGGCAGTCACCTGGATGTGGGCCGCCATTTCATGCCCATGTCCTTCCTCAAGAAGCACCTGGACCTCATGGCCCTCCACAAGCTGAATGTCTTCCATTGGCACCTGACGGAGGACCAGGGGTGGCGCATTGAAATCAAAAAGTACCCCCGGCTCACGGAGGTGGGGGCCTGGCGGCGCCAGACCATGGTCCCCCCCTACACGGCCCGACCGGAGCACCTGCGCTTCGATGGCCAGCCCCACGGCGGCTTCTACACCCAGGCGGACGTGAAGGAGATCGTGGCCTACGCGGCGGCGCGGTTCATCACCGTGGTGCCGGAGATCGAGATGCCGGGCCACGCCACCGCGGCCATCGTGGCCTATCCCGAGCTCGGGAATGGCCTCAAACCCCCCAAGGAGGTGCCGGGCCACTGGGGCATCCACACCACGGTCCTCAACGTGGAGGATCGTACCCTGGCCTTCTTCACGGATGTGCTAACCGAAGTGCTGGACCTCTTCCCCTCCACCTTCATCCACGTGGGGGGGGACGAGTGCCCCAAGGAGGAGTGGAAGGCCAGCCCCGCGGTGCAGGCCCGCATCAAGGCCCTGGGGCTCAAGGACGAGCACGAGATGCAGAGCTGGTTCATCCGCCAGATGGACGCCTTCCTGACCGCCAAGGGGCGCCGCCTCATCGGCTGGGATGAAATCTTAGATGGGGGCCTGGCCCCCGGCGCTACCGTGATGGCCTGGCGGGGGGAAGAGGGCGGCATCACCGCCGCCAAGGCCGGGCATGACGTGGTGATGGCCCCCAACAACCCCACCTACCTGGACCACTACCAGTCCAAGACCACCCCCGAGCCCTTCGCCATTGGGGGCTTCACGCCCCTGGACAAGGTCTACGCCTACGAACCTGTACCCAAGGTCCTGCCCGCGGACAGGCACAAGCATGTCCTGGGAGCCCAAGCCCAGTGCTGGACGGAGTACATGCCCAACCCCGGGCATGTGGAGTACATGCTCTGGCCCCGACTCTCCGCCATGGCGGAGGTGCTCTGGACGCCTGCGGACCGCAAGGACTTCCCCGACTTCCAGGCCAGGCTGAAGACGCACCAGGTGCGCTTCGAGGCCCTGGATGTGAATTATCGCCGTTCCGAGGGCAATCCACAGTATCATTTGATGGTGCGATAAATTATGAAAATTGTCTTAAGGTTCGTTTTTTCTGCTGTTGGGCTCCTGGTGGCTTCCTACTTGGTGCCTGGGATCAAGGTTGGCCCCTTTGTTGAGCTGTTGGGGGTGGCAGTGATCCTGGGCCTACTCAACGCCACCATGGGGACCTTCCTCAAGGTGATCGCCTTCTTGCCCATGGCCTGCACCATGGGCTGCTTCAGCTTGGTGATCAATGCGCTGGTTTTCTGGATTGCTGGCAAGGTGGCCCTGGCCATAGGGCTGGGGTTCCGAGTGAATGGAGCATGGGCCTGCTTCTTTGGGGCCTTGGTCACCAGTGTCATCACCGTCTTCCTCGAACGCATTTTGAGGGACTTGGATGATCCGCCGCGGTTCCGGAGGAGGTCCCGGCCCCTGAAACAGGTGAACTGAAGTATCCGAAGTTACCTATTTGGATTACTTGCCGTCCATCCTTGCTTTGGAGCACGGATTCGAAGTCCAAGACCCTGGCATTGTTCGCCCGCTCCAGAATCTCCACCGCTCCAGAATCGAACCCGGAGACCACCATGAACACGGATTCGTGCGGATCATGGTGGCGTGAAGCCCGCCTAGCCCAACTTCCGCACCGACCACGCGATTCAGCCCCTTTTCCGGGTCTTTC
>CAZPUI010000057.1:0-6860 GCA_964589695.1 uncultured Solibacteraceae bacterium
TCGGGGGTGAGCTTGCCCGCCTTGTCGATGGTCTTCAGCACCGTGGCCCGTCGGTCCAGCAGTTCCTTGTAGTAGGTCAGCTTGTCCTCGATGGCCCGAATCGCCACCTCGTCCATGGAGTGGGTGGCCTCCTTCCGATAGCGCGCGATGAAGGGTACGGTGTTCCCGTCCTCCAGCAGCGCCATCACCGCGGCCACGGAGGGCCGGGGAAGGGAGAGTTCCTGGCAGATGCGATCGACAACCAACTGCACGGTGCGTCCTTTCAAGACCGCCTGGGGCGAAAGAGGCATCATAGCGCGGCTGACTCAGCTTTGCCGGGCTCGGGGATGAGCGGCCTCGTAAGTACGTTGCAAGTGTTCCAATTCAAGGTGGGTGTAGCGCTGGGTGGTGGAGAGACTGGCGTGCCCCAGGAGCTCCTGGATGGTGCGCAGGTCCATGCCTCGACTCAACAGGTGGGTGGCAAAACTGTGGCGCAGGGCATGGGGGCTGACCCGGTGCTGGAGGGCCGCACGGTCCACCTCCCGGGCCAGGAAAGTGCGGACGCTGGTGGGCGTCAGGCGTCCTCCCCTCTGGTTGAGGAAGAGGGCCGGGGTGGGCGGCAGGTGGTGCTCCGCCAGGAAGGCCTCACGAAAGGCCAGGTAGCTTCCGAGGATGGCCTGGGCCTCCGCGTGGAAGGGCACCATGCGCTCCTTGCGACCCTTGCCCAGGACGCGAAGGAGGCGCGCCTCGATGAAGAGGTCCTGGAGATCCATGCCCGTGAGTTCAGAGACCCGCAGCCCCGAGGCGTAAAGCATTTCCAGCAGGCAGCGCAGCCGGGCGGACACGAAGTCCGTGGCGGGGGGCAGGGACAGGAGTTCCGTGCTTTCGCCCTCGGTGAGGAAGGCGGGGAGCCTGCTGGGCTGCTTGGGGTTGCGCAGCCCCTCGGCGGGGTTGGTGCTGGCCAGTCCCGTGAGGAAGCGCCAGCGGTAGAAGGCCCGGGTGGTGGAAAGGATCCGGGCCTGGCTGGCGGGATCCAGCCCCCGCGTGCCCAGTTCCAGCGCGAAGCGGCGGAGCACCCGAGGTTTGACCTCCCAGTCGGACCACTTCTGGTCCACGGCGTGCTGGAGCAGCTTGGCCAGGTCCCCCTTCTGGGCCCTGGCGGTGTGAGGGGATAGGCCCCGGGCGGCCTGTTCCTGGTGGAAGGCCTGGATGGATTCGGAGAGGGGGGCGGGGAGGCTCATCGGGGTCGTGGTTGGGTGAAAACAGGCATGGTCCCGGCTGTGTGCCAATCAACCTCGAACGCAAGCCCAGCATCCTTGATACGATAGCCGCCGAACCTCCCTTCGGAGTCCCGGTTTGATCCGCACCCTGTCTGAGCTCTTCTATGCCGCCATCCCCCACGATCTGCCGGATGCCCTGGCCCATCGTGTGGCGGGGGAATACCGGGGCATCTCCCACCAGGAACTCCTGGCCCGGGTGGAACGCATGGTTCTGGCCCTCCAGGGGCGGGGCCTGGTCCAGGGGGACCGTCTTGCCCTGCTGTGTGAGAACAAGCCTGAATGGGCCATTCTCGACTACGCCTGTGCCCTTTCCGGGATCGTGACGGTGCCCATCCACCCCTCGGTGAATGCCGAGCAGGTGGGCTATATCCTGCGACACAGTGGCTCCCGTTGGGTGTTCGTGCAGAACCAGGACCAGCTGGACAAGGTCCTTGCCATTTGGAAGGACATGCCCGAGCTCGAGACGGTCCTCATCCTGGAAGGTGCTGCCCCCCGTTCGGGCAATCGACCCATGGTGCGCTGGAGGGATCTGGTGGCCGAAGGGGAGGGCCAGGAGGGACGCCGCGCCGAGGTACGGTCCCTGGCCGAGGCTCGGCAGCCCGAAGATCTGCTGACGATCATCTACACGAGCGGAACCACGGGGGATCCCAAGGGCAGCATGCTCAGCCACGGGAACCTTGTGTCGAACATCCTGGCGGCCCTGGCGGCCATACCCCTCACCAAGGGTGAGACCTGCCTGAGCCTGCTTCCCCTGTCCCACATCTTCGAGCGCATGGCAGGCCACTTCACCATGCTCTATGCCGGCGTGCGCATCTACTACGCCGAACATGTGAGCGCCGTGGGCGAGAACATGCTGGAGGTCCGTCCCCATGTGCTCCTGGGCGTGCCGCGCATCTACGAGAAGATCTACGCCCGGATCCAGGATGCCGCCATCACCGGCGGCCTGGTGAAGCGCCTGGTCTTCCGGTGGGCCCGCACGGTGGGTTTCCGCCTGGCCCCCGTCCTTTACCGCGGTGGCAAGCCCGGTGTCTACATGAAGGCCGTCTACAACCTGGCGGACAGGCTGGTCTTCCGCTCCATCCGGGAACGAACGGGTGGTCGACTGAAACTCACCATCTCGGGCGGAGTGGCCCTGGAACCGGAACTCATGGAGTTCTTCTGGGCCGTGGGCATTCCCATCTACGAAGGCTATGGCCTCACGGAAACCAGTCCCATCCTGGCGGTGAACCGCCCGGGCGAGGTTGAACCCGGCACCGTAGGAAGACCCCTGTACGGCAGTTGTGCGGGCCGACCCTACCTCAAGATCAGCCCGGAGGGAGAGATCCTGTGCCAGGGACCCAATGTCATGTCGGGCTATTGGCGGGATGAGGAAGCCACCCGGGAGGCCTTCGACCAGGAAGGTTATTTCCACACCGGCGATGCGGGCAGTTTTGATGACGAGGGTCGGCTGCGGGTGGTGGATCGGATGAAGGAGATCATCCTCACCTCCGAGGGGAAGGCTGTGGCCCCCCAGCCCATCGAAAACCGTCTCCGTTCCGACCGGTACATTGAGCAGGCGCTCCTGGTGGGGGATGGGCGGAGCTTTATCACCGCCCTCATCGTGCCGACTTTCGTGGTGCTGCGCCGTTGGGCGGATCGGCGGAAACTGGCCTACAGCACGGATGCCGAGTTGGTGGCCCTGCCCCAGGTCAAGGCCCTCATGGACCAGCGGGTCCAGGCCATCTGTCGGCGCTTCGTTCCCGACGAACAGGTGCGCCGGATCCACCTCCTGGACAAGGAACTCACGGCCGAGGCTGGGTTCCTGACCCCCTCCATGAAAGTGAAGCGCCGGATCGTGCTCCAGGCCTTTGCGGAGGCCATCGACCGGATGTACGCCTAGAATCGCCCGATGATGGGGACGATGGACACCGACCCGCAGATGCCTTCTCAAACGCCTTCCTTGTTCAAGCAGTTCCGCGAACTGCTCGACATGATCAAGTTCGAGCACACGGTCTTTGCCTTGCCCTTCGCCCTGACCGGGGCCCTGGCGGCGGTTCAGGGGCTGCCCGCCTGGTCGACCCTGGGCTGGATCCTGGGGGCCATGGTGGGGGCGCGAACTGCGGCCATGACCTTCAACCGTCTGGTGGATGCGGATGTGGACGCAGAGAACCCGCGTACCGCGACCCGGGCACTCCCCGCAGGGCGCATCGCCCCCTGGACTGCCTGGGTGATGCTTGGGGGCTCCATCCTGCTCTTCACCCACGCCGCAGCCCGTCTGGGACCCCTGCCCTGGAAGCTTGCCCCCCTGGCCCTGACGGTGCTCCTGGGCTATTCCCTCTGCAAGCGTTTCACCTCTTGGTCCCACGTGGTTCTGGGTCTGGCCCTGGCGGGGGCTCCCATGGGGGCCTGGATCGCTGTGGCGGGTACCCTCGAGGGGCCTGCCCTTCCCCTTGCCTTGGGGGTCCTGGCCTGGACCACAGGTTTCGACATCCTGTATGCCCTGCAGGACGAGGCCTTCGACCGCCAGAAGGGCCTCCATTCCGTGCCTGTGGCCTTGGGGACCCTGGGTGCCTTGACCGCGGCCAAGGCCTGTCATGTCGTCGCCCTGGGGGCCTGGGCCCTCTTCAACCTCGTCATGGGGGTCCATGTCTTCCCCTGGTTGGCTTGGATGGGGGTGGCCCTCATCCTCTCCCGGGAACACTGGGTGGTGCGGGGAGGTCGACTGGAACGCATCGACCATGTCTTCTTCACCCTCAACTCCTTGGTGGGCCTGATTTTCTTCCTGGGGCATCTGCTGGAATGGGTCCTCCATCCCCGCTAGGGGCCCAAGGAAACGGAGAACTGGGCAAAATTCGACGTCGACATCGGTCCTTTTCCCACGTACGTTGGATGAGCTATGGCCTCCACACCCATCCTGCGCCGTGCCGTTCGGCGTACTCGTCCCGATTCCCAGCGCTTTTTTACGGTGATGCTGGTGCTGAGCCACCGGACCTTTCGGTGGTCCGTGGCCCGCCGAACCGTGCTGTGGAGCGTGGCCATCGGCCTGGGCATCTGGCTCGTGGCCATGTCGGGATCGGCCTATGGCTTCTGGGCCACCAAGAAACTCATGAGCTTCAGCACGCTTCAGCAGGAGACCCAGGAGCAGCAGCGCCAGCTTCGGGATAGCCAGGAGCAGGCCCTTGCCCTGGAGCAGGAGATCCAGTCCCTGCGGGGACAGATGGATGACCTCATGAAGCACCTGGACCCCAAGGCTGGTCCGACGCTTCAGCCCGTGCCGGACCGACCCAAGGAAGGGCAGGGGAGCGCGGAAAAGATGAGCCTGCTCAAGCGGGACCTGGACGAGGCCATGACCCAGGCCAAGCTCATCCGGGCCCGCATGGAGCCCGTCCTCGAGCAATGGATGCGCACCCCCTCCATCTTCCCCACGGCGGGGTACCTCAGTTCGGGCTTTGGCCTGCGAGTCTCCCCCTTTTCCCGTGGCAACAATGAGGGGGATGGGCTGCTGGGCTACCACGCAGGCCTTGACCTCACGAACAAGGAAGGCACCCCCATCCAAGCCACTGCGGGCGGCAAGGTGGTTTCCGCCGGGTACCAGCCCAAGTACGGCTGGACCGTCGTGATCCGCCATACCGCCGAGCTGGAGACCCTCTACGCCCACCTTTCGCGCATGGATGTGGTGGAAGGTCAGAGTGTGGTGCGCGGGGATATCATCGGTGCCATGGGTCGGTCGGGCAACGCTACGGGGGTCCACCTTCACTACGAGGTGCGGCGGAACGGTCAACCCGTCAACCCGACTCCCTACCTGCGTCTCCAGCGCCAGTTCCTTTCCACCAAGGACCGCTCCTTCTTCCGTGGATGATCGCCATGTTCAGCAAGCCCAACCCGAAGCCCGAGTCCGCCCTCGCCATCCATTCCCTGATGGGCAAAGGGATGCTCTGGAAGGGGGAAATGCACTGTGGTTCCCACAGCCTGCGCATCGAGGGCACCGTGGACGGCACCATCCATAGCGAAGGTGAGGTCACCGTGGCCCCCACGGGGGTCGTGACGGGCACCATTCATGCGAAGCACCTCATCGTCACCGGCACGGTACACGGCACCTTCCGCATCGAGGAATGCCTGGAAATCCACGGCACGGGGTGCGTGGAAGGCGATGTGGAGATGGGTTCCCTGGTTGTGGATGAGGGGGGTACCCTCCAGGGCAGCTGCAGCCGCCGGGGTCTCAACCGCCCGACCCTTGCCCATACCCCCAAGGCGACCCTAGCGGAGTTCTGTGAGGAAACCAACCCAGGGGTGGTGGTGGAACCCGAGATCCTGAAGGACCCGAAGCATTCCGAAAACTTCCGGAACCTTCGAAAAGGGAAGCTGCGGAGCGGTGCCTAGGTTCCCTGGGCCCCTGGACCTGGCAAGGCTCGCCCGTCGATCGAGCGAGGGGCGGTGGAACCTCGGCCAGCGCTAAGGACGGCCCACCATGAGCAGGTCGGTGGCCCAATCCATCCAGTGCTGGGCCGTGGTGTCGTTGCCCACCCGCTGGGAGAGCACTTCCGGGGAGGGCGCGGGGAGGGACAACACGGGGATGCCGGGCAGGCCGTAGGCCGTGGCGCACATGAGGATCTTGGCGGCCTCGCCGATGGTTACGACCTTCAGTCTGCCCATGGAGCGCTCCCAGCAGGCCTGGGTCAGGGTCTGGAGTCGGTTGGTGTTCCAGGGGAGGATGGCCTTTTCGAAGGAGACCGACTCTCCATACCGCTGGAACCCTGCGTAGGTCATGGCCACCCCGAGGGTTCGAGGGGGCTCGTCGTCCCAGAATCCCCCGCGCCCCAAGGCAAAATCACGATCTGCTCGGTGGATGAGTCCAGCCTGGGCCATGGCCATCCACAGCAGGTACGATCCCCCCTCGTCATCCCCCCAAAAAGGCATATCCCGGCGCAGTGAAACTTCCGAGGCAAAACCTCCCACGATGAGCATGAGGATGGGGCCTTGCTCTGGAAAGAGGGTGGGCAGCTGGATGGGTCGAAACATGCGCCGGTCGCGCTCAGGGCTGGTATTGGAACTCCCACCCTGGCGCCGATCCGGCTCCGGCGTCAGGGCATGGGCGACTTCCAGCCGCGATCCGGACTCGGTGGTCTGGTAGGAGAGACGCCCCAGCTCAAGTCGCGCCTGGAGTTCGGCCAGATCGAATTCAGCAGTGTCGAGCGGACTGGGCTCAGCATGTTCGGGCACGGGTCACCTTTGGGGTATTCCCGCATTCTGCCAGCCCTGGAGGGTCGGCAAGTAGAAGCATTGCCTCATTGGCCTGGATTTGGGCCGGAGGGGGATGACCGAAAGCGGAAGACCGAGTCGCAGAAGGCCCGAAGGCCGGAAAGCCGACCCCCCGTACGGCGCCTTGAACGAGATTCAAGCCGCAGAATCGGAACCTATCCCAGGGTGGAATCAACCAGGCGCCCCTGTCCAAGGGCCCACATCTCCCCCATTCCCGCCTCCCCAAGGCTTCATGGCACAATGACACCCGGGTGCCCATAGCTCAGCCGGATAGAGCAGCGGCCTTCTAAGCCGCAGGTCCCGCGTTCGAGTCGCGGTGGGCACACCAGTTAAGGTCGGACTGGACGACTCGAACGCGGGAGC
>CAZPUI010000057.1:6960-14395 GCA_964589695.1 uncultured Solibacteraceae bacterium
CGGTGGGCACACCAGTTAGGGTCGGGCTGGACGACTCGAACGCGGGAGCGGCCGTCGGCCCGCGAGCGCCCCCCAGGGACAGCCCGGGGGGCTGTCCCTGGGGATAAAGGCGCGAGTGGTAGCCGACAACGAGTGAGAGTCGCGGTGGGCACACCAGTTAGGGTCGGGCTGGACGACTCGAACGCGGGAGCGGCCGTGGGTTACTTCAGGCTCACCAGGTCCACCAGGAAATTGGTGGCCAGGCTGGCGTCCTCGACCATCTTGAAATTGATGCGAATGGTCTGGCCCTTGTACGCGCTGAGGTCGAAGGTCCTCAGCTGGTACCCTGCGGCCTTGTTGACATTGCTGTACGTGGCCAGGGTCTTGAGCAGGGTGCCGGAAGTGTTCAGCACCTGCACCGCCAGGGTGTCATAGACCTTGGCCTCGGTCTCCTTGGTGTCGATATGGAGGTAGAACTGAAGGCTGGCGCTGGCTGCGGTGGAGGGAATGCTGAGTGTCTGGTAGAGGGTTTCAGTGGCAGCCTTGCCTTGACCCCCGAGGTAGGCCGCCTTGGTACCTTCATAGGCGGGTTGGCCGTTCGCCGACCAATTGCCGATGACCCCGGTGGAGCCCGCCCATCCCGTGGATCCACCTTCAAAGGTTCCGTTGACCACGAGGTCCGAGCTCACCTTGACCTGGGCTTGGGCGGATTTGGTGGGATCCTCCACGCTGGTGGCGGTCACCGTGTAGGTGCCCTGGGCGCTGGGGGCGGTGTAGAGCCCCGTGTTGCTGACGCTGCCCCCTGTGCTGGTCCAGGTCACGGCGGGGTTGGTGGCGCCCGTGACCGTGGCGGTGAACTGGAAGGTGGCGTTCGGGCTGAGGGTCGCCTGGGTGGGACTGAGGCTCACCTCGACCTGGTTGATGGCCGACAATCCGCCCAGGTCCAGGCGCGCCCCTGTGGTGGTCTTGCCCGACAGGGAGCTCAGGGGGGTGACACATTTGGTCAACAGGAAGGTGCGGAGATCCTTGCCCCGTTCCGAGCGGTAGGCCGCGATCAACCCCAGGGCCCCGGTGACATGGGGCGCCGCCATGCTGGTACCGCTCTTGGAACCATAGCTGTTGGTGGGAACGGTGGAGTAGACGCCGCTGCCTGGAGCCCCCAGGTGCACGGTGGTTCTGCCGTAGTTGGAGAAGCCGGACATGGCCCCATTGCTGGCCAGGGAGGCCACCGAAATGATGTTGTTGTAGCCCGCCAGGCTGGTGGTGTCGTAGTTGGAGGGGTAGAAGGGCGAGCTATCGTTGTTGCTGGAGTAGTTGCCCGCGGCGGCCACGAACAGGATGTTGGCCCGGGCCAGGCGCGCCAAGGCTTCCAGCATGGCCTGCTCCTTGCCGCCCCCGCCCCAACTGGCGTTGATGGCCACTAGGTCCAGGCTGAAGCGCTGCTTCAGGTCCACCAGATAATCGAAGGACCGGATGATGGAGGATGTGGAACCTCCCCCGCCTCCTAGGATCTTGGTGGAGATGAGGGTGACCGCCCAGTTCACACCGGTGACGCCCACGCCATTGTTTCCCACGCCCCCGATGGTCCCGGCGACATGGGTTCCGTGACTGTCTTCGGAGGCGCTGTCGAAGACCGTGCTGTCGTTGTGGCTGAAGTCCCAGCCATGGGCATCGTTCTTGTACCCGTTGCCGTCCTCGTCGTTGCCCTTGTCCGTGGGGTTGGTCCAGAAATTGGCCAGGAGGTCCGGGTGGTTCCATTGGACACCCTCATCGTTGACGGCGAGATGGATGCGCCGGCTTCCGGTGTATCCCCGGGTCCAGGCCAGGGCGGCGTTGGATCCATAACTGTTGGAGGGGGAGGTGCCGGAGCCCAGCATGCCCCAGAGGGTGCCATTGGTCAGGTAGGGATCGTTGGGGCTTGCGGCCAGGGTGTAGATGTAGTCCGGCTGCGCAAATTCAACCTCCGGGTGGCCCTGGAGCCGCTTCAGTGCCTCTTCCACTGAGAGACTTTTGGGCAGGTGGAGGAGTTCCAGCGCGCCCTTGGCGGGGCTGGGCAGGGTGCCCGGGGCCGCGAATTCCATGAGCAGGGGGGTCGGGGGCCGCAGGACCTCCGTGGTGACGCCAGGTCCCAGCAGTTCCGTCTTGGTGATGGACTGGGCCGCGAGCCGTTGCTGCACGATCACGCGACCTGGCAGGTAGCCGGGTTTTGCCACAGGGCCGCTAAGGGTTTGGGCTGGCAGGACGGCGCCTGCAGCAAGGAGGGTCAACGTGAGACCGCGCATGGGGACTCCTGGGGGGAAGAAAAGGACGGAACAGACCCCATGTCTGTTCCGGGGGGGACGCATAAAAATAAATAAATATCTTTATTGCGCGAAAAGCTCGTGACGATTGATCAGCTTGGACGACCACGGAGCATCGTTGCGTCAATGATTGATTCTTCGTTGTCCATTCTGATGCATGTTGTCGACGTGCGATTAAGACACTTTAAAAATTACCCTCAGGACACTTATATTATATTATACAACGAATATCACATGATATGAATTCGACAACGGTGTATACGTTTTGTGGTGGGATGAGGATCGATTTTTAAATTATTCGATAACTTGCAATTGTTGAGTGATATGGTTAGTTTTTTGGGTTTTTCATTTAATTAATTGAATCATGGGATGGGGCATCCTCGCTTGGGAGGATTGGGTGTGGTGGTTGCTTGAGGACCTCGCGTGGGTCCGTCCCATGGCCTACCAAGGCGGCCGAGGTGATGCGTCCTTGCTTGCGCGGCCTGTCAGGCGCCCTAGGCCTCGGACCGGCCCTTGGTCCGCGTCGAGCACTCTTTCCATGCCAGGACGAAGGCTACGAATGGATTCTGCCCACAGGAGGGGCCTTCCTCAGAACCCTCGGGCGAACAGGGTCCAGAAGTGGTCCCCCATTTCCCACCAGCGTTGCATGGTGCTGCGGGCAAAGTCGTCCGTGGTGCGCGTGAGCAGGGCCTTGACCTTATCGTGGCCTGCGGGGCTTGGGTCGGCCTTCAGGATCTCCTTGACCCTCTGGTCCAGGAGGGCGACTTCCTCGAGGCCCTTCTGCTCGTATTCCAGGATGGCGCCGTTCAGGATGTCCTTGGTCTGGCCCCAACGCACCTGGGAGAGACGGTTGGCCCGGCGGAACCACCAGCCGACACTGTCGGTCCGGAACTTCTTGTTCATGCAGATCTCGAAGCTCTTGGGCAGCTGTGTGGTGCCGGAGAAGATGGGGATGCGGGGGCTCTGGCCAGGGTTATCGAAGCTGAACCAGGCCACCCCGCCCACCTCGTCCGGGAGCCAGGAACGGACCTGGATCACGTGGGAGTAGGCGCACTGGGGTACGGCGATGGTGCGCTGGTTCTCCACCACCCCGGGCTTGACGGCGTTGAGCAGGGCGATGGTGTCGCCATTGAGCCAGGGATTGACTGCGGGGCTCTTGACCAGCTCGGGGGCGGGGGCTGGGGTGGGGGCGGGTTCGCCCGGTCGCCGATTGGTGGGTTTGGGCACCATCAGGTTGCGGGTGCGGTCGTAGGCCGTGCCTTCAAAGGTGCTCCGGAAGAAGGCAAAGACATCCTTGGCACTGACGGGCTTTTCCGGTTTGACGGAGAGGGGCAGCTCTTCCATGTCCATCTTGAGCCCAAGGGAGGGCGCTAGGGTGGAGAGTACGTGGAAGTCTCGAATTCCGAAGGGTTTGCGACCACTGTAGGCCTTCCAGAACTTGAAGGGAGCCTTGCCATCCCACCAGCCCATTTCCTGGGCCAGGCTGTGGATGTTTTTGGAGGCCATGTAGCGGTCTGGCATGGTCAGGTCCACTTCGGCGATGCGCACGATGTTGGCCGAGACTCCCACGTGATCATCGGGAATACGCACGGCGGCCCACGTGGCTCCCACCCGGTCCTTGCCCGCCCCCATGATCTCGAAGTGCCAGACTTCCTTGGGGTCGGCGATGGTCAGGCATTCGCCGCCGTCCCCGTACCCGAATTCCTCCGCCAGACTGCCCATGAGCTTGATGGCCTCCCGGGCGGTGGTGCAGCGCTCCAGGGCGATGGCCTGCAGCTCTTCCACCAGGAAAAGTCCCTTATCGTTCTGCAGCTCCCGCCGCCCCCCGATGGTGGTCTCGCCCATGGCCAGCTGTTTCTCATTCAAGAAGGGGTAGCCCGCATTGATGAAGGCGTAGGTTTCTGCGACCTGGGCGATCTCGCCCTTCTGCTTCTTGCCTGCCATGTCCATGGGGGTCTCGGTGTGCAGACCTCCCCACCAAATGGCCCGTTTGGCGTCCACCGCGTGCTTTTTCCGCGGGGTGATGTTCAACCATGCGCGAAAATTGCCGTCACAACTGTGGCTGGTCATGACTGAACCGTCCGCCGAAGCCTTCCGGCCCACCATGATGCTCGTGCAGGCTTCGTTCTTTTCTTCCCAGGGAAGGATGGTCTGGGCCTGGAGGGAAGGCGTCATGGCCACAAGGCCCAGGATGGGGGTGCAGCGGAGGGCGAAGGCAAGGGACGGCTTGAACATGAATCACTCCAGACAGTGGTGCATCATTATAGCATCACAATACGAGGCTGGCGCAGCGGGTTCGATGGGCATGGATTCCAAGTAAACTTAGTGAAAGTTTGCAGGTTCCTAGTATGCTGGGAACGTTCCCAACGAGGTCCCGCTTGGTCGAATCCGTGAACATCCACGAAGTGGCACGCCTGGCGGGCGTGAGCAAAAGCACCGTCTCCAGGGTCTTCAATCGGGCTCCAGGCACCAGCGCGGCCGCCATCGAGAAGGTGATGAAAGCCTGCGAGCAGCTCCAGTACCGTCCCAACGTGGCCGCCCGGGACCTTCGGTCCAAGGGCAATGCACGCCTGGGCATCCTGGTGCCGCCCAGCATCTCCGATACCTTCATGTACTACCTCAATTCCCAGAAGCTGGAGGGTGCCGTCACCCGGGCCGCGGAGCTGGGACTGGATGTGCTGGTCTTCGTGGCCGACCCCGAGGGGGATCAGGACCTGCGCCAACTGGTGTTGGAGAAGGGACTGTCGGGGATCCTGCTCTTCGACTACATGGGGGCCGAGGTCCTGCGTCGACTCAGCCACTACGGCATTCCCTACGTTCAGGTGAACTGGACCGTGAAGTGGCATCCCGCCCAGTGCTACGTGAAAACAGACCTGGCCGAAGCCGTGCGCCAGGGTTTTGGCCACCTCTATGCCAGGGGTCATCGGGACATCGGCCTCATCCATTTCGAGGATGCCTGGATGAATGAACCCGTGGTGGAACGGGCCTTCCATGCCTGCCTGAAGGCCCATGGACTCCCTCCGGACAAGGGGCATCTGGTGGAGCTGAACTCCCCGGACATCGGCCCCCTGGTGAATCCGCGGCGCAAGGCCTATTTGAGCTTCTCCTACGGCACCACCCAACACCTCTATGCCTACTGCCGGGAGCAGGGCCTGGGAATCCCCGAGGACATGGCCTTCGTCTGCTACGAATTCTTCGAATTCTTCGATTTCGTTCACCCCAAGCTCACGGGGTTGCAGCAGAAGGGGCACACCATGGGGAGCCGGGCCGTGGATATGCTGGCCGCGCGCCTCAGCGGCGAGCCCGTGGAGAGTGTGCTCATCCCCACGGAGCTCGTGGTGCGACATTCGAGCTGAGGCTAGACTCACCGGATGGTGGCCTTCACAAAACTGCTTGGGATGCTCCTCATGCCCGTGGGGCTGCTTTGGCTGGGGCTCCTCGCGGCGGGGATCTGGGCCTACCGGCGTCGTCAGCGGGGACTGGGTCATCTGCTGGCGGGGCTGTGGTTGGTTCTGACGTTGGCGGGTAATGATTTGGTGGGCAGCCGCCTCGTCGGCCTGTTGGAGCGCAAGGTTCCCAATTACGACGAGGTTCAGCCTCTGGACGTGCTCTTCGTTTTGGGTGGAGGGACCCAGGTGGATGCACAAGACCGGCCGCACCTTTCGGAGGCCGGGGACCGGCTGATGGAGGCTGCTCGCCTCTGGCACCGAGGGCGCGTGAAGCTGTTGGTGGCCAGTGGCATGGCCGGCGATAGGCTGAAACCCAGGAACCTTGCGCAGGAATCCCGCGCACTCTGGATGGACCTTGGGGTCCCAGAGGCGGCCATCCTGGAGATCGAAGCACCTTGCTGGATCACCCGAGACGAGATCCAGGCCTACACCCGCCTGAAAGCCCACAGGGGTTGGGCCAGGGTGGGACTCCTCAGTTCCGCCTGGCATCTTCCCAGGGCCATGGCCTTGGCGAAACGGGCCGGGTTGGAAGCCCTCCCGGTGCCTTCTGATTTCCGGGGGCGGGTGCCCCGATTCCAGCTTTGGAATGTGGTACCCAGCGCGGGGGGGCTTCAGCGGACCCAATTGGCCGCCTGGGAAGTCCTTGGGCGCGCCATGGGACGCTGATCGCCCTCGGTCCGCGCCCGTTGGGCGAGGGATTCTGGCCTTCTCTGCCAGGGTTCCGGAGGATGGTCTCCTTGCCCAAGGAGGCTGCCGTGTCCCACACTTCCCTCGCCCAGTTCGTGCAAGCCCATGCCGAACATCCGGACAAGCACGACGATTTCACCCTGGAAACGGACCGCATCCTGGAGATCAATCTGGATGGACGCGTCTGGATCAAGGCGGGGGCCATGATCGCCTACGTGGGGGGCATCAAGTTCGAGCGGGAAGGCCTGCTGGAGCAGGGCCTGGGCAACCTCTTGAAGAAAGCCGTGTCGAGCGAGGGCATCAGCCTTTCCAAGGCCGAAGGCCAAGGGCGCCTGTACCTGGCGGATGCCGGGCGGCGCGTCACGGTGTTGGCCCTGGATGGCGAGTCGATTTTCATCAATGGGAATGACCTCCTGGCCCTGCAGGACGGCCTGAGCCGGGACATCAAGCTCATGCGCAAGCTGTCCGCCATGGCCAGCGGCGGGCTGTTCAATGTGAAAGTGGCGGGTCGGGGCCTGGTGGCCTTCTGCACGGAAGGCCAGCCCCTGGTGCTCAAGGTGACCCCCGAGGCCCCCGTGTTCACGGATCCCCAGGCCACCGTGGCCTGGTCCGGGGACCTGAGTCCCGACTTCCACACGGACCTCAGCTTCAAGACCTTCCTGGGCCGTGGCAGCGGCGACAGCTTCCAGATGAAGTTCCAGGGCCATGGTTTCGTGGTGGTGCAGCCCTGGGAGGAAACCCCCGTCCAGAAGGGCTGAACCCAGCGTGGCTTCTGGGGGCGAGTTGATTATGAATAAACACGGAGCACACGGAGAACGCTGAGTCGGACACGGAGAAAAGCCTGGTTGGGTTGGTGTGTCGCTCCTGAATCCACGGACCACCCCTGGGCGTCTGTTCCGTACAGCCCCTCGAACCGTCCTTCAGCCCTCTGGTTCATGCAAAGCCAGTCGCAGGTGAAGTCCAGGCGATCAGACGTGGTGTCTCGGCTCTGCCGAGACACCACGTGGGGGAGCACGAGGG
>CAZPUI010000058.1:0-14353 GCA_964589695.1 uncultured Solibacteraceae bacterium
ATCTTCATGATATGGCTGCTCCGGAAGCCGATGGCCCGGAAGATGCCGATTTCGGTGGGGGAGCTGGAGGCCGTGGTGGCCGCCTGGACGGAGGAGACCCGCGTTCTGGGCGCCCGGGAGGACCTGGTGTGGGTCCAGGTCTTCGAGAACAAGGGCGAGCTCATGGGGTGTTCCAACCCCCACCCCCACAGCCAGATCTGGGCCACGGGGAGCCTGCCCACGGAACCCGCGAAGGAGTTGGTACGGCAGCGGGCCTACCATGCCGACCACGGTCGCCCCCTGCTGGAGGCCGTCCTGGAGGCGGAACGTCGGGAGGGCACGCGGATCGTGCTGGAGAACGAGGCCTTCACGGCCCTGGTGCCCTTCTGGGCCCTGTGGCCCTTCGAGACCCTGGTGCTGCCCCGGCGCCCCATGGCCACCCTGCTGGACCTGGGGGAGGACGAACGGCGCCACCTGGCGGAACTGTTGAAGCGCCTCACCACCCGCTACGACAACCTCTTCGAGACCAGCTTCCCCTACAGCATGGGGCTCCACCAGGCCCCCTTCGACGGCCAGCCCCACCCCGAGTGGACCCTGCACCTGCATTTCTATCCCCCCCTCTTGCGCAGTGCGACCATCCGGAAGTACATGGTGGGCTTCGAGCTGCTGGGCATGCCCGGCCGGGATCTCACGCCGGAAGCCGCGGCGGAGCGGCTGCGGGAGCAGTCCGAGGTGCACTACCGGGCCAACGGGAAGGTGGAGGGCTGAATGGGCATCCTCCTTCGCACCCTCGTCCTGGCCCTGGGGGTGATCCCCACCCTGGTTGGCCAGGACCGCTGGCGGCTGGAGGGTCCTGGCATCGCGTGGGAGGTGGCGAAGGACCCCCGGCTGCCCCACACGGACCGCATTGAGGTGGCGGGGCGGCGGGTGGCCGCCTGGATCCGCTACGGGGCGGATCGGGAGGGGAACCTGGTGCTGGACCGGCTCTGCGTCTGGCCCACCCTGCGGGTGGCGCCCAACGACACCCGCAGTTCCCTGATGGTGCGTTTTGGCCAGGACCGTGGGCCCACCTGGGTCCACGGTCGGCGGGAGGACCCCCTGGGGTCCACGCCTTTCGAGCCCGTGGTGAGGGTGGAGGGTCGCGAGGTCCCACGGGCCCGCCTGGAGCGGGTGGTCCACGCCGAGGGCCTGCTGCGCCTGGAGACGGGCCTGGGCCCGGACCTGGCCCTGGTGCGGGAAATCTGTCCCAGCGCGGAGGGGAATGCGCTCCTGGAGCGCTGGGTCCTCACCAACCGCGGAACCCAGACCCTTCAGGTGGAGGTCCCTCCCCGGCACGACGCGGCGGTTCTGCCCTACGACTACCAGGAGAAGGGCCTGGTGCGCCCCGGCCGGCCCACGCCGCCCACCCGGCGGAGAACCGGTGCCTATCACCTTGCCCTGGACTGTGAAGGGTGCCCTTCACAGTCCCTGGTACCGGGGGGCAGTCTCGCCCTCCACCTGGTCTTCAGCGCCTGCCGCCAGGGGGTGGAGGTGCCCACGGAGCCCTACGAGGCCGCGCGCCAGGCCCGGAGGGACCTCTCGGGTCAGCTCCGCGGGGCCCTGTGCCTGGAATGCCCCGATCCCGTGGTGGCCACCCTCTTCGACTTCGCCAAGCTCCGGGCCTGTGACAGCGTCGTGGCCACCAAGAACGGCCCCATGCATGCCCCGGGTGGGGCTTCCTACTACGCCGCCATCTGGGCCAATGACACCGTGGAGTACGTGGCCCCCTTCTATCCCTTCCTCGGCTACGCCTACGGGAACGAGGCCTCCCTCAATGCCCTGGAGCACTTCGCCCGGTTCCTGAACCCCGACTTTCGGCCCCTGCCGTCCTCCATCATCGCCGAGGGCACGGACACCTGGGCCGGGGCCGGGGATCGGGGGGACCAGGCCATGCTGGCCTACGGCGCCAGCCGCTTCCTCCTGGCCCTGGGGGATCCCGCCGCAGCCCGCCGGCACTGGCCCCTGGTGACCTGGTGCCTGGAGTACCTCGCCCGGAAGACCAATGCCCAGGGCCTCATCCCCTCGGACACCGACGAGCTGGAGGGGCGCTTCTCCGCCGGGAAGGTGAACCTCAACACCAACATGCTGGCCTACGGGGCCCTGCTGGCGGCGGCGGACCTGGCCACGGAACTGGGGGAGCCGGCCCTGGCCCGCACCTACCGGGATCGGGCCAAGGCCCTGGGCGGCGCCATGGAGGCCTTCTTCGGCGCCGAGGTCCGGGGCTTCCCCACCTACCGCTACCACGATGGGCTGGAGGAACTGCGGGCCTGGATCTGCATCCCCCTCACCATGGGGATTCTGGATCGGAGGACGGGCACCTTGGCGGCCCTCTTCTCCCCCCGGCTCTGGACCGCCGAGGGGCTGCTCACGGCGGAGGGTTCCACCACCTTCTGGGACCGCTCCACCCTGTACGCCCTTCGGGGCGTCTTCCAGGCAGGGGCTCCGGACCTGGCCCTGAAGCACCTCCAGGCCTACGCCCGCCGCCGGCTCCTGGGGGACCACGTGCCCTACCCCGTGGAGGCCTTTCCCGAGGGGAACGGCCGCCACCTGTCCGCCGAAAGCGCCCTCTATGGCCGCATTGTCACCGAGGGCCTCTTCGGCCTCCGACCCACGGGGTTCCGCCGTGTCGTCCTCCGCCCCAGCCTGCCGGGGAGCTGGGACCACATGGCCCTGCGGGGCATCCGGGCCTTTGGAAGCCGCTTCGATGTGGAGGTGCGGCGGCAGAAGTCCGGAAGGCTCCAGGTGAAGGTGCGCCAGGGGGGGAAGGTCCTGGTGGCGAAGGTATGGCCGGAAGGCGGAGGGGAGGTGGAGGTGAGGCTTAGCACTAGACAGGTATCCGTGGTGCTTAAGTAATTATTGTCTGCGTTTACCCGGCCGTACCCCGGTGGGGAAAAACTACCAACGCAGAGGTGCGCAGAGAAAAGCCCGGAGAAGCGCAGAGGACGCCCAGTGGAGCTGCACAGACCTAGGGTCCATGCGCGCGCAGGCAGCGCCCATGAGAGGCGCCGCAGGCGCGCGCCTGGACCGGTCGCGCCGGGGCGCGACCGCCCGCCGACGGCGGGCCGGTCTGTGCCTGGATAAACGGAGGATGCTGTTCCTCTGCGCCCTCCGTTGTCTCTGAGTTCTCTGCGTTAATCAGTTCTGGCCTGAACCGCCCACCCTCAGGCTTTGGGGGAACCCAAGATCCCCTTGAACCTTCGAGTCCGTCCCGAGGGCCAAGGCCATGCGTTTCCTTTCTCGCAGTGGCATTGACACCACTCAAGGGTGGACATTCGCAACACCCAGGTGGGCGACCATCCCTTCCATCCCTTCTATCCCTGTTAATTCCCTTGGTTTGGTTCACGCGAAAGGGTGCTTCAGGGACCACACCTGCCATCTATAACCTCGCCTGTCCGCATGCCTGAGGCTACCCACGCAACACGGAATCAGGCCGAAACCACTCGGCCAATGTGTGGGCGGGTCGGCCTGACGATCGGGGCCCAAATGGCCACGGGATTCCCGGTTCAGTAAGGCTGGCAGGCAGGGGCGCCCTTCAGCACCAGCTGGGCCTGGAAGGCGTCCGTGGTGCAGGTCCCCGGTGCAACCTGGGCGGGGTTCAGCCAGTCTCCCGAGGTCAGGCAGGGGGAACCCTCCGCCAGCAGTTAGAAGAAGCCCAGGGACTGATGGGTGCAGCCCAGGCCCAGAACTCCCAGCAGCAGGCCGGTGGGGACGTACGCTTCCATGGCTTGCCTTTCGAGCTTGGTTCCGTGTTGCACTTCCTGCCAGCCTCGTGAAGACCTGAACAAGGAAACAGCCTGAATGGACCGCTCCTCCCGCAGCCGCCTGACCCCCCACCTCCTGCCCCAATTCGCCGGGGGGACCCTCTTCGAGGCCCTGGCCCGGGTCGTGTGCCAGGCGGAGTGCCTTCCCCGCAAGGAACTCTACGAGGCCTGGGAGGTGGCACGGCGGGTGCGGCGCCGCTTCCGTGGAGGACGCATCGTGGACCTGGCCTGTGGCCATGGGCTCTTGGCGCAGGTCCTCCTGCTCCTGGACGACAGTTCTCCCACGGCCCTGGCGGTGGATCGACGGATCCCCAAGAGCGCTGCACGGCTGGAAACGGCCCTGGGGGAGGCCTGGCCGCGTCTCCAAGGGCGGCTGACTCTCGTGGAGGCGGACCTCCGGTCGGTGACCCTGGAGCCCGGTGATGTGGTGGTGTCCGCCCATGCCTGCGGGGGCTTGACGGACCTCATCCTGGATCGGGCGGCGGAGGCCCGGGCCCGGGTGGCCGTCCTGCCCTGCTGCCACGCCCTGGGCAAGGGCGACCTCGGCGGATTGGAGGGGTGGCTGGACGGCGCCCTGGCCATGGATGTCACCCGGGTAGCCCGCCTGCGGGGCCTGGGCTACCGGGTGTACACCCAGACGATCCCCAGCGACATCACCCCCAAGAATCGGCTGCTGATGGCGGAGCCCGCGGATGTCCAAGCAAAAGCTTCACTCCTTTAACGGCGATTGATTCCCGAGGACGCCTGGGTGGCTCCCCGCCGGGGCGGACGCCGGGCGTGGCGTGGCCCTCCTGGCTTTGATCCTCGTGCCCACCGTCCTCCGGGCCTGGAAGGCGCCTTCGCAGGGGCTTGGGTCGCGCCTCATGCTCGCGCTGATCGCCTTGGCTGGGTTGGCCTTCACCGCCTTCCTGGGTGCCTGAAACCTCCTGGGGAAGGAACTCGGACCCTGAACAGGTGGGGCGCTGACCCGTTACCCTGGTAGGCCACCCTTCGATCGGCGATCCCCATGAACCTTGCACCTTATGTCCTTCCCGCCCTCCTGGCCCTGTCCCTGGGTGCAGCCGACCCCAAGGTGCGGCTTCTGAACCCCAAGGTGACCCCCGGAGGTGTGGCCGTGGTGGTCACGGAAGCTGGGATGCAGGGGGAGGTTCATGTGGGAGACCGGCGCCACGCGTTCTTCCCGGCCCCCGGTCCGAGGGCCCAGGGGGTGGCCCTGGTGCCCATGCCCTTCGACGCCCCTCCGGGGCCCACCGCCCTGAGGGTCCACGATTCCAAGGGCACCCTGCTTCGCACCTTGTCCTTGACGGTCAAGAAGGCCTCCTTTCCCATGGTGAACCTCAAGGTGGCCGGGAACACCGTCCATCCCAGCGAGGCCGAGAAGGCCCGCATCGCCAAGGAAGCGGCTGAATTCAAACGGGTCACCGCCGACCCCGCCCCCACCCGACTCTGGGAGGCGCCCTTCATCCCGCCCGTGAAGAGCCTGGTCACCTGTGTCTTTGGAACCACCCGCCGTTTCAATGGCGAGGTCAAAAGCGTCCACAAGGGGATCGATCTGCGCGCCGCCACGGGCACCCCTGTGCTGGCGCCTGCGGCGGGCACGGTACGCATCGCCCAGGACTGCTTCTATGGGGGCAACCTGGTCTTCATCGACCATGGCCTGGGTCTCTTCAGCTTCTGTTGCCACATGAGCCGTCTGGATGTGAAGGTTGGGCAGCGGCTGGCCGCGGGGGATCTGCTGGGCCTCAGCGGGGCCACGGGTCGCGCCAGTGCCCCCCACCTCCACTGGGGGGCTTCCATCGGCGGTGTGGATGTGGATCCTGGCCTGCTGCGGGAGGCCATGGCCCTGGCCATGGGCCAGGCTCCCCCCAAGCCCCTGCGACGGAAGGGGTAAGCGACGGAAGGGGTGATCCGCATTCGTGCGCCCCTCTCGCCGCGACCGGTGAACCCAGGAACGCCTGCACAAAGGGGATCCTGCGTGACCGCAGAATCCCCCTTGTGTCCCCCCGGTTGAAGGCGTCTTCAATGACCCTTGTGGGGTCTACTTCACGATCAGACTCACCTTGTCGAACACGAAGGAGGTCTGGGCGTACTGGTCCTCGGTGGCGCCGAAGTAGATGCGCACGGTCTGGCCCTGGTAGGCGCTCAGGTCGAAGGTGCACGGTTGGTAGCCTGCGGCGGCGTTCAGGTTGCTGTAGGTGGCCAGCGTCTTGAGCACGGTGCCGGAGCTGTTGCGCACCTGGACATTGAGCTTGTCGTAGGCCACGGCTTCCGTCTCTGCGGTGTCGATGTGCAGGTAGAAGCTGAGGGTGGCGTTGGTGGCGGTGCTGGGGATGGTCACGGTTTGGTAGAGGGTCTCCGTCACGATGGAGCCGTTGCCATAGCCCAGCAGGAAGGCGCTCTTGCTGCCTTCGTAGGCGGGTTGTCCCTGGCTGGTCCAATTTGCAATGGCACCGGTGCTGCCCACCCAGGGGCTGGTGCTGGTGGCTTCGAAGCCCCCGTTGACGATCTTTTCGGTGCCTGTGCCGACGGTCAGGGTGGCGGTGCTGCTGGTGAGGGAGGCCGGGGTGGCGGCACTGTCGGAGACGACCACCTTGAAGGTGGCGCCGTTGTCGGCGGCTACGGCCGTGAAGCTGTAGGTGGCGGCGGTGGCACCACTGATGGCCGTCTGGCCGCGATACCACTGGTACTTGTAGGGGGCCGTGCCTCCGGCGGCCGTCACGGAGAAGGACGCGGTGCTGCCTGGGGCCACGGTGGTGTTCGCCGGTTGGCTGGTGATGGCGAGCTGGTTCGATGGAACGGTGAGGGTGGCCTCGTTGCTGGTGGCGCTGGTGGGGGTGGTGGCGCTGTCGGTGACGGTGGCCTTGAGCTTGGCGCCGTTGTCGCCTGCGGCCACGGTGAAGGTGTACGTGGCGGAGGTGGCGCCACTGACGGCCGTGCCGTTCTTGTACCACTGGTACTTGTAGGGACTCGTACCCCCGGTGGCCGTCACGGTGAAGCTGGCGCTCTCACCCACGGCCTTGGTGAGGTTGGCGGGATGTCCGCTGATGCTCACACCGGTCTGGATGGGACCGGGATCGGTGCCCACGTTGATGGCCGCAAAGGCGCGGTCCACCGCATTGCGCTCCACGCTGTTGGTGCCGTAGAGGGCGGCGGCCTCCGCCAGGGCATGGGTGCGGGCCTGGCTGTAGGTGGTGCCGGAGGTGAAGCGGTTGGTGGCGGCGTTGAACAGGATCCGGTAGGCCTTGTCGATGCCCACGCCGGTCATGGCGCCCTTGGTCAGGTAGCTGCTGGAGGTGTTGCCACTGGCCGTGGAACCCTGGGACAGGAAGTAGAACATGCGGTTGCCGGGACCGCTGCTGTAGTGCACATCGATGTTCCCGATGCCGCTGTACCAGGCGTCCTTGCTGGCGCCATCCAGGCTGGGCTTGTACAGGTAGCGCAGGGGGTTCCCGTTGCGTCCGATCTGCTTGCCCGTCATCCAGTCGTTGTAGCCCGCGGGAATGGTGCTGCCCGTCTTCCCGGCCTTGGCATAGGCTTCCACCGCCTCGCCGTTCCAGTCGGAGAAGGCCTCGTTCAGGCCTCCCGACTCCCCGCTGTAGGTCATGTTGGAGTTGTAGTAGGTCACGCCGTGGCCGAATTCGTGGGCGATGACATCCACGGAGGCCAGGGTGTAGAACATGCTCTTGCCGTCGCCAATGACCATGCAGCTGCAGTCGTACATGAAGTAGGCGTTGTCCACGCCGTTCCCGTAGTGCACGCCGATGTAGCCCGCCTTGTTGTTGCCGTCCAGGCCCTTGTAGCCGAAGACATTGTTGAGCATGTCGTAGGTGGAGGTGAGTCCCCACATGGCATCCACCGCCGCCGTCTGGCCATTGGCTCCCGTGGTGCTGCCACCGCTGTACTGGGCCCCATCCCCCCAGGTGTTGTCCGCATCGGTGTAGATGCTGCCGCTGGTGGTCTCCTGGTTGTTCAGGTTGTAGACGTAGTTGCCGGCCCGGGTGCTGTCCTTCAGCTGGTAGGTGGAACCGCTCAGGGTCGTGGGCACACTCACGGTGCCGCTGTACTGGCTCTTGCCCGTGCCATCGGCGCTGACGAGCATGTCCCAGCGCTTGAGCTCCTCACCGGTGTGGGCATCCACCAGCATGTCGTAGAAATTCAGCTCGCCCGCAGGGGACTTGCCCCGCACGGAGATGTGGTAGGCCAGCCGGTAGCTGCGCACCACCTCCCGCACATCCAGGGCATTGAGTTCCGCTTCGGACTTGTCCTCGGCGCCCTCCGCCCGCACACGGTCGGTGATGGGGAAAATCACCAGGTTGGACCGGCTGGGGAAGGCGTTCACGCTCCGGGGGGCCAGGTGGCGGTGGGCCTGGGCCATGGCTTCGCTGGTGGTCAGCAAGGGCTCCGTATCCACGACGATGCCCCGCCGCAGGGCGTCCGTGGCCAGGGTCTGCTGGGTCCCCTGGTCCTCCACGTGGACCACGACTTCGGAACCCCAGACCGGTACGCCTTCATACAGATGCTGGATGCGGTGGATTTCCCGATCCCTCTCCCCACGGATCACCGCGAGGGTGCGGAAGGACTCGTGGGACCGGAGCCCGTGACGGCTGCGCTCGGCGTGGAGTCGGGCCACCACCTGCGATTCGCTGGGCAGCTGGCGGGAGGGGAAGGACTGGGCGGAGAGGGTGCCCGCGGTGAGCAGGGCCGCGAGCACGGTGACAGGATGGGTCATAGGACCTCCAGGGAGAGCCGGACGAACCGTCCCGGGGGCAGGGGGGGGTGATCCCACCGGCCCCCAGCGGGTACGACACGGCCCGAGGGGTTCGGGTGTGCGCTGGGGGCTTGGGGAAGAACCGGGGCTGGGTCGAATGTCGGCCTCGGAAAGGGCCTTGAGTAGACCCACTTTGCCTGGACCTCTAGAACCAGTTCGGTCCAGGGCCTGGGTCACCCAGGGCTCGGGCAGGGGACGGGGTCACGGGGCCCGCGGGGCAGTGTGAAAATCCCGGCCTTGGGCCCCGTGTATAAAGGCAGGTTTTTTCATAGGCCTGGGCGCGAGGTCCCCGTGCCTCCGGCCTGGGGCGAACCCGCCTCGCTACAGAGCCTTCACCATGCGGCGCACCGCATCCTGCAGTTCCCGGGGGGCCAGGGTGCCAAACCCCATGCGCAGATAGGGGATGGGCTGGAGGTCGAAGGTGAATTCCTGGCCTGGACGGAAGGCCACCCCGCCCTCCAGGGCCCGTTTCGCCCAGGCCTGAAGGTCCCTGGCGGGGGCCAGGGAGCGGCTCCAGAAGGCCAAGCCACCGGTGGGTGGGGTGGGATCCAGCACGCCCGCCAGGTGTTTTCGGAAGGCCTCCGCCAGGGCGTCCCGGCGCTCGTGGCAGACCTTGCGAAGGCGGTTCAGGTGGCGCAGCACTTCACCGTCCTCCAGCAGTTCCGAGAGTGCCAATTCCAGGAAGGGATCGCCGCTGGGGTGGGTTGCTTCCCGCCAGCGCGCCAATTCCTGGATCAGGGTGGGACCACCGTGAATGTAGGCCAGGGGCAGACTTGGGAAGAGCAGCTTGGAGAAGGCGCCCACGTAGACCACGCCATGGCCCAGGTCCGTGGCCGCCAGGGGCAGGGGAGGGCTGCCTTCGTAATGGATGCCGGGGTCCAGGTCCAGTTCAAGGAGCGGTACCCGCTTGGCCCTCGCCCAGGCCAGGAGCCGTTCCCGGCGTGGCAGGGGCAGGGTGGCGTTGGTGGGGTACTGGCGGAGTGGGGTCACCAGCAGGGCCTGGAAGCGCGCTTCCCGGTGCTGCTGCTCCAGGGCATCGGGGAGCAGCCCGTCCCCATCCATGGCCAAGGGTACGAGGGTGGCGCCCAGGACCTGGAGCATCGACCGGTGGGCGGGGGAACCCACGGCCTCCACCCCTACCCGGGCTCCCGGGGGAAGGAGCGCGTGCACCAGCAGGGCCAGGGCGTCCTGGACACCGGAGGTGACCAGCAGGGTGTCCCGTTGGGCCGCAAGGCCTTTGGTGGAGGCCAGCATGTCCGCCAGCGCCGCGCGCAGGCGTGGGTTGCCATAGGGGTCCATCGGGCCGAGGCGGGCGACCTCGGGGTTGCGCGTGGCCCGGACGTAGGCCCTGGACAGCGCGGCCGCTGGGAGCAGGCGCGGGTCGGAATCCCCGGTCCAGCAGGCCAGGATGGCTTCCCCGAAGGTGCGGGCGGAGAAGGTGGAAGGGGCGCTGCGGAGGTCGAAGGGAAGGCCCTCGGACACCCCAGGCTTCGCGGGGGGGTGCACCACGGGATTGGGGGCGTGCTTGGCGATGAAACTGCCACCGCCGTGCACCGTCTGGATGCAGCCCTCCGCGGCCAATTCCTGGTAGGCCGCAATGACACTGTTGCGGCAGACGCCGAGGTGGGTGGCCAGGGTGCGGCTGCCCGGCAGCGGATCCCCCGGACGGAGGCGTCCCTCGCGGATGGCCACCTGGATACCCTGGGCGATCTGCAGGTAGTCCGGCAGATCTGAATCGGGGTCCAGGGGCAGGGCCAAGTGCCAGGTTCGCATGCAAAGCCTCGGGGGGGCAGCATACCCCGGTTCCGTCCTCCCGTGACAAAGTCATGGCACTCTGGCAACGGGCGAATTCCCGCCCGATCCAAGCCGAGGCCACACTGAATTCCGATGGACGCCCATGGTCCCATACCGTTCCGGCTGACCGAATTCCCGACGGATCGATTCCAGGTGCTCGCAGAGCTTGGACAGGGCGGCATGGGCGAGGTCCACAAGGCCCGGGATCGCCACCTGAACCGCATGGTGGCCTTGAAGGTGCTGAAGGATCCCTCGGATCCCGATGGCCTTGCCCGACTGTTGGCAGAGGCCCAGTACCAGGCCTCCCTGCACCACCCCCATGTGGTCCAGATCTTCGAGGTGGGGCGATGGCGCGGTGAGGCCTGCCTCGTCATGCAGTTCGTCCAGGGGCGGACCCTGGACCTGGCGGCGGCCGGACTCACCCTCGCGGAGAAACTGGAACTGGTGATGCAGGCCATCGATGGCGTCCACGCGGCCCATCGCGCGGGTTTCCTCCACAGGGACCTGAAGCCCCGGAACATCCTGGTGGAAGAACCGGAGGAGGGGCCCCGCTGCGCCTATGTCATGGACTTCGGTCTGGCCCGGGACGCCGGGCCTACCTTTCAGGTGGGGGATGGGGACCTCATCGAGGGATCGCCCTTCTTCATGTCCCCGGAGCAGGCGGCCGGGGACCGGATGCTGGACCTCCGCAGTGATATCTACAGCCTGGGTGCCACCCTCCACTTCCTGCTGGTGGGACAGCCCCCCCTCTGGAACAGCGACCACATCGATACGGTGGTTTCACGTGCACCCGCGGGGGCGGCGGGCAGTGGCCGTGAGCGCCTGGTTTCCTGGGTCCGCCATCTGCGCACCCAGGAGAAGGCCGCTCCCCATCGGCGCACGGCCTTGCCCACGGACCTGGACACCATCCTTGGGAAATGCCTGGAGCCCTCTCCCCACCTGCGATATGAAAGCGCCTTGGAACTCGCCGAGGACCTGAGGCGGTTCATGGCAGGGGAGCCCATCCTGGCCCGGCGCCCTTCCCTGGGGCGCAGGATTCGTGTCTGGTTTCGACGGCACCCCCGCACCACGGCGGCCCTGGCGGCGGGGCTGCTCCTCGTCCTCAGCGCCGGAGCCACGAGCCTCGCCGTGGCCCGCCGCGGGCGCCAGCGCCAGGAGCTGGCCGTGCGCTTCGAGCATGCGGCCCAGGAGGTGATCGCACGCCATCGCCTGTCCAGCCTGAGCCCCGTGCACGACCGGCGCCAGGACGATGCCTGGATCCTGCAGCGGGCCACGGAATGGGAGGCCGAGCGCCAGCGCCTGGGGGCGGTCGCAGCGGGACCCATCGACTATGCCCTGGGCCAGGTGGACCTCCTCTTCGGTCGCCACCGCCGGGCCTTGAATCGTCTTGAAGCCGCCTGGAAGGTGGGCCACCGGACCCCGAGCAACGCCCGCGCCCTGGGCATGGCCCATCTTGCGCTCTACCGGGACGCCTGGTTCGAGACCCCCGCCAATGCCGGGGAGGAGCGCCAGGATGCGCTGAAGGAGCGCCACCTGAAGCCGGCCCTTGGATTCCTGCGCCAGGGCACCTCCCAGGAAACCCCCTCCGCCGCCGAGGCCTGGATCGCCCTGCTCCAGGGCGACGAAGCCCGGGCCCTGGACCTTGCGGCTGCCGTGCTGCAGCAGCGGCCGTGGGAGTACGAAATCCTGCTCGTTCCTTTCCATGTGCGGGCCCAGCGGGCCGAGCGTGCGCCGAGCCTCCCGGCCTTCCTGAGGCTGGCTTCGGAGGCCACGACCTGCCTGGAGGATGCCATTGCCCGCGCGGCCAGCGACCCCCGCTTCCTGACCCGCAAGGCCTCCTGGCTCAACCGTCAGTCCCTCTACCGGTTGCAGCGCGAGGGGGTGGAGGGGACGGACCTGCTGGAACAGGCCCTGGCCCTGGGCACCCTGGTGGAGCGCATCGATCCCGATGATGTGGACATGCTGCTGGCGCGTTCGGACACCCACAACCGGCTGGCTTTGCAGTCCCAGCTCATGGCCGCCGACCCTGGAACGACCCGCGACTTCCATCGCCGCGCCTTGGCGGATGCCGAGCGTGCCCTGAAACTCGCCCCCCAGTCCGCGGGGGTTCTGACCCAGCGCGCCTGGTGCATCACCCACCTGGCCGAGCTGGGCCTCTCCATGGGGGATCGGAATGCACCGACCCCGGAGGACGCCCTGGCGGCCTGCGAGCGTGCCCTGGCCCTCGGTCCGGATCGGGTGGAGGGCCAGCATGTCCTGATGCGTGCGGAGTTCCTCGTCGCCCGGGGGCTCCAGCTCAGACAGCGGGATGACACCCCCGTGCTGGAAAGGATCTGGAAGCGCCTGGAAGGCCTGCTGCCCGCCTGGCCTGGGCACACGGCCTTCCGGGTGCAGGCCTACCAGGTGCTGACCCGCCTTTCCACCGCCGCCTTCGTGCGGGGCCAGGTGGAGCTGGCCTACGCCCGACTTGAGGCCCTGACACCCATCTTCGACCAGCACCTGGCTGCGCAGCCGGACAACCAGTTCTTCCGCATGCTCTATGCCATCGTGCGGAACCAGCAGGCCATGGTGGAAGGGCACCGCGGCGGTGAACTGCGTCCGCTGCTGCTGGACGGCCTCAGGAAGCTGGAGGCCGTGGCAGAACCGGCGCGTCTGGGCTATGACTACACCGATACCTCCTTCAACCTGCGCTATGCCCTTCTCCAGCTCCCCGAGGGACCCTCGCCCGAGCGCGAACGCTGGCGACAGGAACTGTGGGCCCTGGTGGATCGCTCCCGGAGCCGCCACATGGCCCCAACCTGGTATCGCATGAACGAGGCCATGCTCCTGCGCTGGGAAGCCCTGCAGGCTCAGCGCCAGGGCCGGAGTGCCATGGTGAAGCTCCAGCGCGCCCTGGCCCTGATCAGGCCCCTCCTCCAGGGGCAGCCCCCCCCGTCCCTGAGCATGGAGCACAGCCTGGAGGCCGCCCTGCGCATCCTGATCGCCCATGATCCCCGGGGTTCCCATGTTCTGAAGGCCTGCACCGAGGCTGCCGCGGTGCTGAAGGCGCAGTGTCCCACGGACCCTGTGTCCTCCTGGCTCTTCCTGCCTGAATGGAGGATGGCCGAGCTCTGCGCGGAGGAGCGACGCCCGGGGGGCGACCGGGTGTCACCCAAGGTTCGGTGAGGGGCTTCGCCACCAGGGAGGCTGCCACCCTATACTGACGAGGTATCCCCATGACCTCCGAGCCCCTGCGCCTTCGCTCCCTGGACGCCCTGCGCGGCCTGGTGATCCTCGTGATGATCTTCGTCAATGACCTTGCGGGCGTACCGGGGGTGCCGGGGTGGCTGCGCCATGCGCCGGGGCGGGCGGATGCCATGACCGTGGTGGACCTGGTCTTCCCCGCCTTTTTGTTCATGGTGGGCATGGCCCTGCCCTTCGCCCGGCGGAACCGGACCCAAGTGGGATGGACGGCTTGGCGCCACGCCCTTCTGCGCACCCTGGCCCTGGTGGTCATGGGCCTGCTCATGGTCAACGGGGATCGGGCGGTGCCTTGGCCCGAGGCCTGGCAGGTGCTGGCCTACGCCGCCATGCTCGGCCTCTGGGGTGTCTGGCCCCGGCTGGGCCGGTGGCCGAGGTTCGTGGGGGCGGGGCTCCTCCTTCTGGCCGTCCTGCTCTTCCGCACCGAGGAGGGCCCCCTGGCCTTCCGCCCCCATTGGTGGGGCATCCTGGGACTCATTGGGTGGGCCTACCTGGTGACCACCCTGGCCCAGGCGGCCACGGGGGGGCGACTGGAGGCCCTGGTGGGGATCATGGTCCTGCTGCTGCTGCTTACGGTGGTCCAGCAGGCCAAGGGACTCCCCCCCTTCGAACCCACGGACCGTCTGATCACGGCCTGTGCCCCCCACGGGGCCATCGCCCTGGCGGGCTCCCTCCTGGGAAACCGGATCTGCCGTCGGGGCACGGGGCCTGGGTTCCGTCGCTGGGTCCTGGGCTTCGCGGTCGCCCTGCTCCTGGCCTGTGGGCTGCTCCA
>CAZPUI010000059.1:0-14306 GCA_964589695.1 uncultured Solibacteraceae bacterium
GAACACATGCGTGCTCCCTGGCTGTGCCCCTGATGGAACCAGGCCAGGAAGCCGGAATCGGGATGTCACGGATCCTTTCTCCGTGCTTTTCTCCGTGCCCTCTGTGTTCTCCGTGTTTAGCCTGCTTTTTAGTTGCGACCGGATGCCGAGGTGTGTTCTCAGTGTTTCGTCTTTCATCAATCCGAACTCCGACCTGATGCCGTGCCTTGTGCCAGGAAGGTGGCAAAGGACGTGGGATGAAGGGGCATCTGGGGCCTTGAGGGCTCCCAGCCCAGGAGGAAGCGGGTGGCGGGGCCGCAGGTGCGGCCTTGGCAGGGGCCCATGCCGCAGCGGGTGTGGAGCCGGGCCTCGCGACCCTCGGTGAACTCGGAGAGTTGGCCCAGGGTCGCGCCTTCGCAGCGGCAGACCACGGTATCGGGTCGAGGGAGGCCTGCCAGCTCGGGGTGAAGGGCGAAGGCCCGTTCCAGGACCTTGACCAGGGCGGACTCCCGGCGCGCCGCACGGGCGGCGCGTCGGGCTCCAGCGACCTCCCCCGCCGCCAGGCGGCCCGCCACCCGGCCCTCGGCCCAGGCCTTGGATGCGCCCCCGATGCCCGTGCCTTCACCGACGGCCAGCACCCGGGGCCTTGATGTGCGCTGGAGTCCATCCACCTGGATCCGGTCCCCGGAACAGTCGCAGCCCAGGGCCTGGGCCACCTCGAGGTTGGGCGCAAGGCCAAAGCCACAGGCCAGGAGGTCCACCTCCAGGGTGCGGCCATCGCTCAGGCGCACCTCGCTCAGGCGCACTTCGCGCAGGCGGTCCTCCCCCCGGGCCTCCACCACCCAGGTGCCAGGCCGGTAGGGGATTCCCAGGAGCTTCCCGCCCAGGGCCAGGCCCTGGAGGGCCTTGGTGGGCCACCGGAGCAGCTGGGTCCCAAACGCCAGGAGGCGGGGCAGGGGGGCCTGTTCCAGCACCCCCAGCACCTTGGCCCCCCGGGCCCGCAGGAAGGCCGCCACCGCCAGGAGCAGGGGACCCGTGCCCGCCACCAGGACCCGTCGGCCCGCCACGGGAAACCCGGCCTTGGCCAGGGCCTGGAGCCCCCCGGCCCCGGTGACACCCGGCAGGGTCCAGCCGGGGAAGGGCAGGACGCGCTCCCGGGCCCCGGTGGCCAGGATCAGGGAGTCGTAGCTGGCGGAGAAGGGCCCCTCGGGTCCCTCCAGCAGCACCTGCCCCGGGGCGGGGAAGGCCAAGGCCCGGGTGCCGAGGTCCAGGTGAATACCCGCGCCCAGGGCCCGGATGGCCCGACCCGGAGCGCCGGGGGTGGTGAGGGTGGCACCCCGCCAGATCTGTCCCCCCAGGAAGGGCATGCCCTCCACCAGGCGCACCGAGGCCCCGGCCTCGGCGGCGGCCGCCGCGGCGGCCAGTCCCCCGGGGCCCGCGCCCAGGACCAGGACCTCAGGCACGGCGCACCTCCATGTCCGGCAGGGCCAGGGTCCGGCAGGCCAGGACAGGGCGGTTGCCCAGCTGCACGAGGCATTCCTGGCAGACCCCCATGCCACAGAGGGGGCCCCGGGTCGCCCCCGGGCGTGCGGGATCCAGGAGGGCCACCAGGGAGGCCCCCTCGGGCAGGTCCTGGGCGGTCCCTTCGAAGGTCAGGCGCACCATGGCAGCTCCGGAAAGCGCGAAGGCAGGTAGGGGGTGGGGTCGAAGGGGGGGGCCTGGCCCAGGAGCTGGGCGGCCAGCAGGTCTGCCGAGGCCAGGGCGGTGGTGATGCCCAGGCCCTCGTGGCCCGTGGCGAGCCAGAGTCCCGGTCGGCCCGGCACTGGGCCCAGGAGGGGGCGGTGGTCGGGGGTGGCGGGGCGGAAGCCGGTCCAGGCCCGCAGCACCTCCAGGGATCCAAGGTCCGGCACGAAGGCCAGGGCCCTTGCCACCATCCGCCGGAGGACCTCCGGACGAAGGTCCGGTTCGAGGTCCCCATAGCTTCGGCTGGAGCCCAGGAGCAGCTGGCCCGTGGGTCGGGGCTGGAGGTTGAAGGCCACGGAATCGCCCGCCGTCCCGTGGGCCGAGTTCAGGTAGCCCAGCTCCACGAGCTGGTGGCGCAGGAAGCCTGGCTGGCGGCGGGAGACCAGGAGGTGGCCTTTGCGGGGCACCACCGGCGTGGCGGAGAGCAGCCGGGTCGTCTGCCCCCCCAGGGCCAGGACCAGGTGGTCCGCCTCGAGGAGGCTTCCATCCGCCAGGCGCACCCCCTTGGAGGCCAGGGCCGCCACGGGACGGTGGGTGAGGATCCGGGCGCCCGCCGCCAGGGCACCCTGGGCCAGGAGTCGGGCTGCGGCGGGGGGATAGAGCACCCCATCCCCGGGCACCCGAAGGGCCCCACGAAGGTTCGGGGCCAGGCAGGGCTCCAGCCTCCGCAGGTCCTGCCCTTCCACCAATTCCGAAGCCACCCCCAGGGCCTGGAACCCCCGGTGGCGCTGCCCGGCCAGGGTCCATTGCGCCTCGTCCTCCGCCAGCCAGAGGGTGCCACAGGGGTCCCATTCCAGGCCGGGCCCCAGGGCCGGGACCCTTTCCCGCCAGCGGGCCAGGGCGTACTGGGTGAAGGCCAGCTCCAGGGGATCGCCATCCAGGACCACCAGATGTCCCATCCCCGCGGCCGTGGTGCCGCAGCCCAGGCCCTGGGCCTCCACCAGCTGGACCTTGGCCCCGGCCTCCGCCAGCACCAGGGCGCAGGCGCAGCCCACGATGCCGCCCCCCAGGACGAGGACCTCCGGCCCGCTCATGGCCGGATGCCCCAGCGGAAGGGATCCTCGGGATCCAGGAGGAGGGTGGCCTCCGCCGTGATGAAGGCGCGGCCGGCGATGTGGGGCACCATGCAGCCCTGGCGGCGGTTGATCCAGCCCTCGAAGACGCTGCCGATGACGCTCTCCTGGCGCCACACCTGGTCCTCCTGGAGCTTGCCGTCCTCGAAGAGGCAGGCCAGCTTGGCGCTGGTGCCCGTGCCGCAGGGGCTGCGGTCGTAGGCACTGCCGGGGCAGCACACGAAATTACGGCCGTGGTTGGCGGGATCCTTGGGAGGCCCCGTCAGCTCCACATGGTCGATGAGGGCACCGCCCTCCCCGGTGAGGCCCTGGGCCTCCAGGGCCCTGCGGATGGCCCGGCTGGCCTCCCCGAGGATTTCCACGTTGGCTGCGTCCAGGTCCAGGCCATGGTCCCCCACCAGGAAGAACCAGTTGCCCCCCCAGGCGATGTCCCCGTGGAGCCGACCCATCCCCGGCACCTCCACGGCCACATCCTTGCGGTACCGGTAGGCGGGCACGTTCACGAGCATGATGCGGCCGTCGGGCCGCAGGGACACCTGCACCGTCCCCACCGGCGTGTCCAGGCGCACCGTGTTTCCCTGGATCCGACCCAGGTGGCGCAGGGTCTCCACCACCCCCAGGGTGCCGTGGCCACACATGCCCAGGTAGCCCACGTTGTTGAAGAAGATTACCCCCGCGTCGCAGTCCGTGGCGTGGGGCGGCACCAGCAGGGCCCCCACCATCACATCCGAGCCCCGGGGCTCGTTGACGATGGCACTGCGCCAGGGATCGAAGTCCCGGGCGAAGCGTGCCCGCAGGTCCGAAAGAGGACCCGTGCCCAGGTCCGGCCCCCCGGCGATCACCACCCGGGTGGGTTCTCCCGCCGTATGGCTGTCCACAATCTGGATGCGCAGGGTTTCATGCATCGGACCAGTGTGGGGGAGGGTGGTTGACTGGTCTTGTCGGGAATCGGCGCGGGGGACGACGGAATCGGACAAAGGCGAAGGCCCACCCCCCGAAGGGTAAGATGTCACCCATGCTCCGCCTGCTTTCCATTCTCCTCACCCTCGGCTCCACCCTGGGGGCCCAGCAGCTGGCCGTGACCCTGGACGATGGCCCCCGGTTGGCGGCGACTCCGCGGTTGTCTGCGGTTCAACGAAACGAGGCACTGCTGGAACACCTCCGGGCGGCCAAGGTGCGGGCGGCCCTGTTCGTGACCGTGGGCAATGGCGCGGATCACCCCGAAGGTCTGGCCCTGCTCAGGGCCTGGAGCCAGGCGGGCCATGCCCTCGGCAACCACACCGTGACCCATCCCGACCTCCACGGGGCCACGGTCACGTTGGCGGCGTACCAGGAGGAAATCCTGGCGTGCCAGAAGGTCATCGAAGGGCTGCCGGGGTACCGACCCTGGTTTCGGTTCACGTTCCTCCGGGAGGGCAATACGGCGGAAAAGCGCCAGGGCATGCGCTCCTTCCTGGCCTCCAAGGGGCTCCGCAACGGTCACGTCACCCTGGACACCAGCGATTGGCGGCTGAATCAGCGCCTGGAAGAGGTGCTGGGCCAGGACCCCAAGGCCGATGTGGAACCCATCCGCCAGGCCTACCTGGACCACCTGAAGCAGCGGGCCGCGGCCTACCGGGACCTCTCCCGGCGCCTGCTGGGGCGGGACATTCCCCAGGTGCTGCTGCTGCACCACAACCTCATCAATGCCCTCTTCCTGGGGGACGCCCTGGCCATGCTCCGGCGTGAGGGATGGAGCTTCGTCGACCCCGAGGTGGCCTACCGGGACCCGGTCTACCAGTCTCAGCCGGAACGGGCCGCGCCGGGTCAGAGTCTGCTGCTCTCCCTGGCCAGGTCCCAAGGCTGGAAGCTGGTGCCGGAGTTCGAGCGGCTCCTGGATGATGGGGACTTCGAGATCGCCCGGCTGGATGCCCGGAAGGCCCCCCGTGTCCATTGAACGGCCTTCCCCCGAGACCCTGCGCGCCCTCTGGCGGAACCTGGGGGAATCGGACTGGCTGCGGGAGCTCTTCGACCGCTTGCCGGATGTGGTGTTCAGCCTGAAGGACCGGGAGGGACGCTACCTGTGGATCAGCCTGGGGGTGGTGGAGCGCTGCGGGCTGCGGTCCCGGGAGGCGGCCCTGGGCAAGCGGGCCATGGACATCTATCCCGAACCCATGGCGCGGCGCTACGAGGCCCAGGATGCCCAGCTCTTCCGGTCGGGGCGCACCTTGCTGGACAGCCTGGACCTGACCCTCTTCCCCGGTCGGGCGCCGGGCTGGTGCCTCACCCACAAGGTGCCCCTGCGGTCCGAGGCGGGGGTTGTTTCGGCCCTGGCCTGCCTGAGCAGGGATCTGGCGGAACCCAGCCGGGCCGGTCTCGTGGATGCCCGCTTCGCCGACACCCTGGATCACCTCCAGGCCCACCTGGCGGAGCCCCTGGGGTTGGGGCCCCTGGCGGAGCGGGCCGGCCTTAGCCCTGCGGCCTTCGAGCGCAGGATGAAGCGGCTCTTCGGGCTCAGCCCCGCCCAGTACGTGCTGAAGCGGCGCATCGAGGCCGTCATGGACCTGCTGGACACCGCGGAACCGCTCTGCGACATCGCCCAGGCCGTGGGCTTCTGCGACCAGGCCGCGCTCACCCGAGCCTTCAAGCGCATCACCGGCCTCACGCCCGGGGCCTGGCGGCGGCGAAACCCCCTCGGAGGTACCCCATGACGACCGAACGGAAGGCGGGTCCAGGGCAGGTCGCCCCGACCTCCACCTTCGAACTGGATCGCGGAAGCCCCGTCCCCCTCCACCTCCAGGCGGAGCTGCGCCTGCGGCACATCCTGGCGGAGCCGCGCTACCAGAAGGGGGAGCTCCTGCCGGACGAACTCAGCCTGGCCAAGCAGCTGGGCATCAGCCGGAACACCCTGCGGGCGGCCATTTCCCGCCTGGTGCAGGAGGGCCTCTTGGAGCGCCGCCCCGGGGTGGGCACCCGGGTCTTCCAGGAGCGCACCAGTTCCGGGCTCAGCACGTGGCTCAGCTTCACCCGGGAAATGGCCCGCCAGGGCATCCAGGTGCAGACCTTCGAGGTGGTGGCGGAGCGCCTTCGGGCCACCGCCGAGGTGGCGGCCGCCCTGCAGATCCAGCGGGAATCCTCGGTGCTGCGCCTGGACCGGCTCCGGGGCTGGAACGGCCTTCCGGCGGTGCACTTCCGTTCCTACCTCCACCCCCGCCTGGGATTGGAACCCCGGGACGATTTCGAACGGCCCCTTTACGAGCTCATTGCCGAGCGGTCCAAGGTGCTTCCGGAGCGCTCCCAGCAAGAGCTGCTGGCGGTGGAGGCCGAACCCTGGGTGGCGGAGCGGCTCATGGTGCCCCCCGGCAGCCCCGTGCTGGTGCGTCGCCACCGCGTGTACGACCGCCTGGGCAAGCCCCTGGAATACGCCATCGACACCATCCGCAGCGACCGCTTCACCCTGACCCTGACCATGACCAGCGAGGATCGGTAGGCCGTCCGCGGATCCTGGGAAACCAAACCAAGACGCGAACACGGCGAACCCATGGCGCCCAACCGCACCTGGCGCGTCTACCTTTTCAGACGATCGATGGCAGAGGATTTCATCCACCAGGTCTCGTTACCTTTGGGGGTGTGGCGGCTGCAGAACAAGAACTTGCCATCCGCCAACAGATGGGCGCCGTATTCGTCATGGGGGCTGTTGACCTCCGGGCCCATGTGGACCGGTTCGCCCCAGCCACCCTTGCCATCCGCGAAGCTCACCCAGAGGTCTACACCGCCGCTCCGGCCGGAGTAGAAGACCATCCACCGTCCGTCGGGGGCGATGCAGGGGTCGCCATCCACGGTGGTGCCATTGAGGGGCGCGCCTAGCTTCTCAACCAGGGTCTTGCCTGTGGCATCCTTCACGGCCTTGTGGATCTCCATCTTGCCCCCCTTGTTCCGGCCGAAGTACAGGGTGCCATCCCGGGTGAAGCTGCCCCGGAACTCCTCCTGGTCGCTGCTGATGGCCGGGGCCATGGCCACGGGAGCACCCCAACCGGTGACGGTGCGGGGCATGCGGTAGAGGTCCCGCGACCTGCCCGCCTGCTTGCCCGTGAAGACCAGGCTCTGGCCGTCGGGTGAGAACTCCGTCTCGCCCGTGTCGAGGAAGTCGGCCAGGGCGGACGGTTCCACGAAGGGCGTCCAGGTGCCCTCCACGCAGGTGGACTGAAAGGTGCGGGCGCCGCTGTAGGTCGCATCGCCGATGGCGATGAAGCAGGTCTGGCCATCCGGGGAGAAGGCCGGCCCTTCGGCCCAGGGGTTGATGGCCGAGAGGAAGTCCGCGGCAAACCGCTCGGGCTTCTCGCCGGGCAGGGGCTGGCCGAACCAGGGACCCTGGGCGGGGGCCTTGGGGGTGCCGATGACCGCCGTGAACTTCACCGGGGCATCGTGCTTGTGCGATTCGATCAGGGCCTCGAGGCAGGCCACGATGTCATCCCTCATCGCCACATGGAGGGCCAGGCGGTAGGCCGTGCCCAGAAGCGCCTCCGCCATCTCCTGGTTGAGTCTGCCGTCCTTCACCTGGGGGTCCAGACCCTTCTCGAGCCCGGTCAGGAGCGCAGCCTTGGTGAGGGGCTTGATGGAGCTCAGGCTGAAGGTGAGTGCGCCCTGGAAGGCGTTGAAGGGCAGTTTGGCGAGGCGTTCGGAAAGCCGCGCGCGGTAGGTGGCGCGGAAATCGGCCCCCGGATTCGCCCTGGCCGCCACCCATGGATCCACCAGCAGGCCCGCGAAGGCGCGGCGCATGGTGTCCTCGGTCAGCGCCCGCACCTGGTCGCCCTGTTTCTGGGCCTCGGCCAGGTCCTGCTTCAAGACAGCGATCATGTAGAGGTTCGTGTGGATGCCCAGGAGAAGCGCCGGGTTCTGGATATCGCAGGTCTCCAGGTCGCGCCGCAGGGTCTTCTCGAGGGCCGTCGCGAGGGAAAGCACGGCCGCGCCATCCTGGGCCACCTCACTGGGCTTCCCCTGGATGGTGAACGTGTGGGCGGGCAGATCGGAGGCCTGGGTGACCCGCACCTTGCCCACCGGTGTCGAGCTTTGGGCCGCGAGGGAGGGGGCTTCGGCGAGGAGGAGGGTGGCGATGGCAAGGTTCAGGGTGGGGCGCATGGGAAGTCCACAGCAGATGCCCGGAACGGGATGGGTTCCAGGGTGGCGCCCTCTCGCACCCACGTCCTGATACAGGGTGCGAACACTGGAATGCCGGGGCCGGGAGCGGCCTTTCGGGGTTCGAATGGGCTATAGAGCCCGATGGCACAGGGACCGGATCGCGAAGGCTGAGCTTCAGGCGGGAGATGACCCGCCAGGGCATTCCCTGACTATCTCCGCGTCCCATGGGGGAACGCTTCAGTTATTAGCGAAGGATTCTCCGGTCGATGCCAACCTTGCCAACGTCGAGCCGGACGTGCGGGATTTCCAGGTGGGGTTGATGCAGGTGTCGTCGCCTGAGGTGGTCGTGATCCGACGTACATTGGTGCCATCGGCTGCCATGACGAAGATCTCCCACTTCCCTGCGGGGGCACGGTTTGAGACAAAGGCCAGGGAGAGGCCGTCGGGTGACCAACGCGCACCACCATCATAGGCGGTGTTGGTGGTCAGAAGACGGGCAGCGCTCCCATCGGCATTCATCACTCCGATTTCGTAGGTAGGAATGCTGGGAATGCTATCCCACTCCCCGGTGCACCGCGTGAAGACGATCCGGCGGCCGTCCGGCGACCAATCCGGCTCGCCTTCGTGCTCGGGAGAATGGGTCAATTGTCGCTCCTTCGTCCCATCACTGGCGCAAGTGTAGAGCTCGGCATTGCCTGCGCGGACAGAGTGATAGACCAGCTGGCTGCCATCGGGTGACCATCTGGGACAATCCCCAGAGACACCCAAGGAGCGGGCTGCGCCGCCATCGGCATTCATGATCCAGATTTCCTGACGGTTGCCCTGGCTAGGGTACTCCCTCAGGAAGGCGATGCGCCGTCCGTCGGGGGACCAGGCAGGTTTGTAATCCCAAACGCCATCCTGACTGGTCAGGCGCAAAACGTTGGAACCATCGAGATTGCCCGTGCGGATCGACCAGGTCCTATTGCTGTAATAGGTGGTGTACACCACCTTGGTTCCATCGGGTGACGAGCAGGGGTAGTTGTCTCCGATCACCGTGGCCAACGGGAGCTTTCTGTTTTCGGCCCCATCTGCACCTATGGTGCATATGGAATATTTTCCACTCGCGCCACCGGGTTGCCAGCAGTAAAGGAGCACATCCCCCGCATAAACGGGCGGTGGGGCATCGGGTTGAGTTCCTGCCGATTGCTGGCAGGCTCCGGTGAGCACCACCATGGGTGCGATCAGCAGTGAAACGAAAGGATGTTTGAGTTTCATGGGCGTCTCCGATCTGCACTCTGAAGCAGAGGGAGATGCAAGAATCGCGATCCGTAACCAAATGACACTTGAGCGTTACGAAATGCGGGGATGGGTACACCAGATCCTGGAAGGCCCAGGAGGATCACAACGTAAGGTTGATGACTCGGGCCAGACGGTCGCGGTAGGTGCGGCTGACATCCAGCTTGGTGCCGCTGGCCAGGACCAGCATCCAGGAGCCGACGAACCAGCGCTGCACTTCACAGATGGCATCGCAGCGGACGATATAGGAGCGGTGGATGCGAATGAATTGGGCTGGATCGAGTCGGGTTTCGATGGTTCCAATGCTTTCCTGGAGTTGATAACTGCGCTGCCCCAGGTGCACTTTGACCTGGCGCCGATCGGCTTCGATCCACTCGATCTCCTTGACGGCAATCACCCGGGCCCGGTCATCCTCCTTGACACTGACCCGTCGGAGGTAGTGTTCCTGAAGCTGGAAGCGATCCAAGAGCTGTTGGAGTTGGTGGTTCATTACGGTGGCGTCGTTGGGTCGAGTCAACTGCTGCCGTGCATGGGCCAGGCTGCTGTTGAACCGTTCGTTGTCGAAGGGTTTCAGCAGGTAGTCAAAGGCGTGGTGCTCCAGTGCCTGCAGGGTGTAGTGATCATGGGCGGTAACCAGGATCACCATGGGGCGTTGGCCGAAGGGCAGGTTTTTCAAGACATCGATGCCGCTCATCTCTGGCATCTGGATGTCCAGGAAAAGCAGGTCAGGTCCCAGCCTGGTCACTGCCTCCACAGCTTCCGGGCCATTGCTGCATTCAGCGATCACCCGGCAATCCTTTTGATCCGCCAGAAGCTCCCGGATGCGCTGGCGTGCCAGAGCTTCATCATCAACAATCAGGCAGTGGATCATGGGAGTTGGGGTTCGAGTTGCCATGGGATGGAGATGCTCACCGCGAATCCTCCTTCGGGGCGGTTGTCGGCCTGGAATTCACAACGGTCCTCATAGAGGTGGGCTAGGCGCTGCTGCACATTGGCCAACCCGATGCCTGTGGCCGAACGCCAATCGGGGCCGGCCCCGACTCCGTCGTCCATGACCTGCAGCCGAAGCTGGTCGTTTTCCCTCTGGGCCGCAATGACCACCGTACCTCCGTCGATCCGTTGGGTGATGCCATGGCGCAGGGCATTCTCCACCAGCGGTTGGAGCAGGAAGGCCGGTACAAGGGCGGAGTGGGTGTCAGCAGCAATTTTCATGACCACCTTGAGGCGGGATCCGAATCGCAATTGCTCAATCTCGAGGTATTTCTCGAGCAGGGCAATCTCGACGGTCAAGAGCACCCGCTGGCGATGATGCATGTCCAGGCTGGCCCGTAACAGTTCGCTGAGCCGAGCCACGATGAGAATGGCCGTCTGGGGCCTGGACTTAATGCTGGCGGAGATGGAGTTGAGGACGTTGAAGAGGAAGTGGGGTTGCAGTTGCGTGCGGAGGCTCTGCAATTGGGCTGAGGCGAGCATGTTCTGCAATTCCTCGGCGAGGTGCTCCTTCTGCCTGAAACGGCGATAGTTGAACAGGGCATAGCTTCCACCTACCACTGCGCCATAGAACACAAGGGTGAGGTCCCAATTGCTGACGATGACCCTACCGAGGTAGGCCGAAAACGGTTTATGGGACCCCGCCAGTCTGACGAGTAGATTATTATGAAGAAACAGGTAGAGGGCGGCCCGAATCACGACGCACAGGGGGAGCAAGAGCAGGTGGACCGAGATCATTCGGCGCCAGGGCCAGTCCCGCTGGTGCATCGCCCGGCAGACCGCCTCGACCACATAAAACAGCACCAACAATCCCAATTCGCTCGACAGTGAGGTCAGGAACACCAAGCTGAGAGACACACCCTGGTAGAACTGGAAAAAGAGGGTCTTGGTGTAGGCGACGAGCAGAAGCACCCAAACCAGCAGAGCGGCTGGTGGAAGCCAGAGTCTTCTTGGCACCAGAAGCCTGCGTGAAACGACTACCATGTGTGATCCATTGAAGCGTGGTGGGATCATACCCTGTCAAGGGTTCGGGGATTCAAACGCCTCAACCCTTGAAACTGTACCCATCTTCGCCCAAGGTGTCGCCCATGCCGATCCAACCATGCCACCCATTCGCCTTCCAAGAGACAGGTTTGATTGCCTAGCCCAAGTTCAGCAGTAGACCCTGAATTTGGACTGATTTCGCAACATAACCCCAATGTTATCAATTTGGCATGCCAGAAGTTTTAAATAATTACCAATAAAACGTGTTATAAATTTGGATGGGCATGGGCTATTGACGCACATTGGTTACGCCATATTCATCAAGCGGACGACGTCCAAGCGCGGGAACAAGACCTACGTCAATCATCTTTTCGCCTGAACCCGCCCTTTACTCCATGCTGCTCAGCGCCAGCGCCAACCAGGCGCCGTGGGGCGTCCACTGCTCCGACCAGCGCCAAAGCTGGGCAGGGTCCTTGCCCTGGGGCTCGGGGAGGAAGGCGATGTCCCGTTCGTTCGTGAAGCCCGCCGTGATGCCATTGCAGACGCCGCCGGGGGCGTTGCGGAAGGCGGGTTCGTACTCGGGGTTGTTGCGCCCGCGGCCCTGGAGCATGCACATGTCGTAGGGGTTCAGGCCCAGGATCCAGTCGATCTGGCGCTGGGCGTAGGCGCGCAGGGCTTCGGCCTCGGCCCCCACCAGGGGGGCGGCCCACAGCGCCGCGGTGGCCAGGCTGGCCAGGCGGGCATTCTCACCCTGCCACCAGTAGCCGGATTCGTTGGCGTGGGGGAAGAAGAAGGAGGTGCGGGGGGATTTCCCCAAGTCCTGGACCAGCTGGCGGGCCAGGCCAAAGGGGTTCGCCACCTCGTCGCGCACCCTCAGCTCGAAGGCGAAGTAGGCCTTCACAGCCTGGAGCACCTGGGCCTGGCGGGGGGCCTCGGGCTCCAGGGTGCGGTACCGGAGCAGGGCCACCACGGGCAGGCCTGCCTCGGCGGCATGGAAGTAGGGCCGGCCACCTTCGTCCACCCCCCAGTGGCCGGCCCAAGCGCCGTCTCGCTTCTGCCGGGCGAGTAGCGCAACCGCCCGCTGCCGGGCGGCATCCAGGTATGCGGCCTTGCCGGTGGCCGCGTACAGTTCGCTGGCCGCCAGAAGGGCGCAGTAATCGTCGATCAGGTTCTCCTTGCCGTTGTCCACGTATTTCAGGTTGTTCGCCTGGAGGTGGGCGAAGCCCTTTTCCGCGGCCGCCAGGTAGCGCTCCGGGGAGAACTCGCCCCTCTCCCTGACCTTGGAGGCCCGGGCCAGGGCGGCGATGGTGAGCCCGGCCCCTTCCCGGAAGGCCGCCTGGTAGTCCGGCCCCTTGATCCCATCCTGGGTGCGGTAGGCGCACACGGAACGCTTGGTGGGGTCATGGCTCCAGACATCAAAAATGCTCAGGTAGAAGTAGCCCTCGGGGTCCTGCATGCGCACGAGCCAATCCGCCCCGTGGAGGGCTTCCTCCAGGGCCTTGGTGGCCTGGGCGGGCAGGGCCTCCCCCTTGGCCTTGGCCAACCGCTCGGCATTCTCCAGCATGGACCACACCACGAAGGGCGCCTGCTGGGGCGTCATGTAGTTGCTGTAGCAGAGGTGGCTCAGGTATTTGCTGTAGTCACCGGAGGCGTCGTACCACCCGCCATGGGCGTCCACCGTACCAGGGCGGCCCCCGGTGAAGGGCACGGCGCGGTCCGTCCGATCGTAGATCCCAGAACAACGCTGACCCTTGAAGTAGTAGAGCAGGTCGGAGACCCCCACTTCCGCCAGCAGGCGTTCCTGCACCACGATGGGCTGGGACCTCAGGGCCTCGCCGGGCAGCAGGACCCTGAGCCGGTAGGTGCCCGGGACCCGGACGTCCGTGAACTCCGCGGTGTAGAAGGGGCCCTTGTGCCACTGGTCCACGGGGCCCGAGGCCTTGAACCGGCCCTTCAACACGGCCTTGCCTGCCCCGTCCACCACCTCGAAGGCCGGCGCCTCCTTCAGCCCCTTGGCCTCCAGCACCGCCAGCTTGGAGGCCGCGGGTGGGTAGCCCAGATGGTTGGTCAGGATCTGCGCTTCCTGGCCCCAGAGGGAGCCCAGGGCGGCGCTGGCGAGGAGGATGTGTCTCAGGGGCATGGGAGGGATTCCAGGGCGAAGCGATGAGGTCAAAGGCCGGCATCCAGAAGCAAGGCCGCCGCGCCCAGGATGGCGATGTGCGGCTCCTGGCTGGCGACGATGGTGGTGCGCTTCAGGGCATGGGGGTAGGCGAAGGCGCTGAGCTTGGTCTTCATCGCCGCCTCCCACAGGGGGAAGGCCTTGGCCACGGATCCGCCCAGCACCACCATTTCCGGATCGAAGGCGTAGAGGGCGGTCATGAGGGCATGACCGAAGTCGGCACCGAAGGCATTGAAGGCTTCGAGGGCCTTGGGGTCGCCGTCCAGGGCCCGTTCGTGGAGGATGGCGCCGTTCACCCCCAGGTCCCGCACGAAGCGGGTGCCGCTGGCGAAGTATTCGATGGTGTGGCCCCGGAAGGGGATGGTGCCGATCTCCCCCGCCCCGCAGTTGGTGCCAGAGTACAGGCGGCCGTTGATGATGAGACCGGCCCCCAGGCCCGTGCCGATGACGATGCCCACCATGTGGCGAAGGCCCTTCCCCTGCCCGAAGTGGAACTCACCCACGGCGAAGCAGTTGGCATCGTTGTTGACGATGACGGGGAGGTGAAAGCGGTCCTCCAGGTAGGCCTTGAGGTGGACTTCCTTCCAGGAAGGTATGTTTTCCACGGAGTAGACGATGCCCTTCTCCAGGTCCACCAGGCTGGGGACCCCGATGCCGATGCCCGTCACCTCGGGGGTCAGCACCCGTTCGATGATGCCGCAGACCTCCTGCAGCACCTGGGATTCCGTGCCCCGGCTGGTGACGGGGCGGGCCACATGGGCGGTGATGCGATCACCCTCCACGCGCCCGGCACGCACATTCGTACCGCCGAGGTCCACGCCAATCAGGATTCGTTCCATTCCGTGTTCATCCTAGGAATGCATGCATGAAGGGGCGACACCATGGGAGGGACCCGCGGGGGTCCGGGGCGCAGAGGTAGGCTCCCGTCCTAGTTCGCGGATTTGCCAAGGGTCGCGTTCTGA